>SLGR01000194.1 GCA_007136585.1 Candidatus Sumerlaeota bacterium
AAGTATTTTTCACTGAATATTCCCAAGATGATGCCGATAATTGAGAAGATGGCAAAGAGGAGCATCTCATTGGAGATGAAGGCGATATAGTCTTTATAAAAGCCGTAAGCTGTAATTGAAGAAAGTGATGTATATGTGATATAGCAAAATACGGCAAGGGAGAATAGTGTGACAATGGTTTTTAGGGGGGATAGTTTGGGGTGAGAATGGGATTCTTCGGCTGGCGCCTCAGAATGACAAGAAGGGGTGTGCTCGGGATGACGAGAGGGGGTGTGCTCGGGATGACGAGAGGGATGCTCAGAATGACGAGAGGGGTGGTCGGAATGACTGTTATTTTTAGTGATAAAAGATTTTAATGTAGTAATGATATTGCTTGACTTGGAGTTTAGAATAGTGTGGGCAATGAAGATTATTAAAAACGAAGGAATAAAGATAAAGGCTATGGTGTGGCTAAGATAGGCGCAAAGAAATGAGAGAGTAAAGAAAAAAAGAGCGAAGGGTTTGCGGTCTTCTAGAAAGATATAGAGGAAATAGAAGGAGAGAAGGGTAAAAAACATTAATCCTGTGTATCCGCGAGCTTGTTGAGACCAGGCGATATGCCAAGTAGAAAAGCCCAAAAGAAGAGAGGAGAGGAGCGCTATATTTCTATTAAATAGCTTTTTTGCCAGTAAGAATAGGGAAAAGATAGAGAGAATTCCAAAAAAGAGGGCGGGAATTCTTGCCGTTGTCGGAGAGAAGGCGTCAAATCCAAAAAGAGCCATAAGACCGGCTGAGATATAGTTGTATAATATTCCTTGTCTGTAGAAGCTTTCGGAGTCAAGAATAGGAACTCCTTTTTCTAAAATAGAGAGTGAGGCGTTAATAGAGTATCCTTCGTCTATCCATAGAGAGGAGTGTTCGATTCCGTATCCTCTTAAAATTAGAAAAAAGAGAATAAAAAGAGAGACGATGAGGCCTGTGGAAAACTTTTTCTTATTTGCGCTTGACATTACTTATTTTTAAACTAAAATGGAATAAATAAGTACTTTTCTCCGTTATTTCAGATTAAATATATCTGAGAGAGTCTTGTTTATAAAAGTTATAGTACAATTTTGTAAATTGGTCGAACAAATTTACTCTAAAATATAAATATAATATAACATTAATTATTAATTATGTCAAAGATAAAATATATGGCGAATTCTTTCCTAAAAAGGGTCAAATTTGACTCTAAAAAGGGTATCGCCTTGGGAATGGTTTTGCTTATGATCGTGGCCGGTGTCGGTTATGCTCAGTTTGCAAGACAAACTGGTGATGCTGGTTGGGGTTATGGTTATGGATATGGTTACGGCTATGGGTTTGGATGGGATCAAGGAGGATATGCAGGATATAGAACCGGAGGAAGCCCTGATCCAAGTGTATATGACTATGGATATGGTCATGGTTATTTGGTCGGAAGTTGGGATGAGGGAGTATTGACCGTAGAGGCGGGAGATATGCCTTCTTTGGTGCAGGCAGGTGTAATGGTTCCTGATGGAGATAGTCCTCAAAATACCAGTCAAGTTGCATTTGTACACCCTGTGAATATAAATCTTGGTGAAATGGGAGAAGTTGCTATTAGTGAAGGAACAACGCTTACTGCTGGCGAAAACACCAACTTCACAAGTATTACGGCAGGAGTTGTTTCTGAACCAACAGGATTGCCTGCTGGAGTGACTTCCCTTGGAGGAGTTCACTTTGGACTTTCTAGCCTTGGATTAACAGCAGATCCGGCAATTTCAATAACTATTAATGTTGGTTCTGAGCATAACGGAGAAGAGCTTGATGTTCGTTATAGAACGCCCGGTGCTACATCTTGGAGCAATTTGGGAACTTGCACAGTCTCTGGTGGTGCTTGTGAATTTACAGCAACAAGCTTCTCTGAGTTTGTGGCCACAGAAGGAACAGAAACTACAACAGGTAGTGGAGGTAGCATAAGAAGAACAACAGATCCTGATGACCCTGAAGACGATGAAGATGAAGATGAAGATGAAGAAGAGTATGATCCAAAAGAAAAGTTAGAGGAGACAAGGAGCAAATTGGATGACAGAAGAGAAGATAAAGAGAATTTGGGCACGATGAAAGACACTATCAATGCTCTAATTGCTGCTGCAGAAGCGCAAGGAAGAGAAGATGTAGAAGAGCTACTCCGTGACTTACTAGAGAGATTGGAGGAATTGGAGAATAAGATTGATGAAGAGCTTGAAGAGCTTGAAGAGCTACTTGGAGAATTGGAAGAAGAGGTAGATGAAGAAGAATCAGAGCTTGACAAGCCCGTTGCCGATATGACAATGGGTGAGATTAGAGAAAACTTGAGCAAGATGAACAATAATGAGCTAAGAGAGGTTGTAGATAGAATGAAGGATATGCTTGAAGAGAGAAAGAAAGACTTACTAGAAGCAGAAGGATGTACAGATGCCTTTACTAGGACACTTCAATCTGGTTCAACAGGAGATGATGTAAGATGTCTCCAAGTTGTACTTAATCTTGATACAGATACCAGAGTAGCTGCTACAGGAGCAGGTTCTCCCGGAAACGAGACAACTACTTTTGGAAACCTTACAAGACTTGCAGTAGTTAATTTCCAAGAGAAGTATATGGCAGAAGTATTGACTCCTGCCGGACTAACTCAAGGAACAGGTGTTGTAGGTCCAAGCACAAGAGCTAAGC
>SLGR01000039.1 GCA_007136585.1 Candidatus Sumerlaeota bacterium
GTTTCCCATCTTCCTCTTCCCGGAAAACTCATACTCCCGAAGGCGCAGAAAGAAAAACTTGAATACTCTCCTCCCCGGAGGCTTAGAATGGCTCTGGAGGAGATGGGGCCCACGTACATAAAACTGGGGCAGTTCGCATCTACCCGCCCGGACCTTGTCCCCGGGAATTTCATAAAGGAACTGGTTAAGCTCCGCGACGAGGTGGAACCCCTCCCGTTTGAAGATATAGAAAAAGTTTTCATAGAAGACTGGGGGGAGTACTGGCGGGAGCATTTCGCCGTTTTTTCAGAGGAACTATTGGGAGCCGCCTCAATCGCTCAGGTATACAGAGCCCGCCTTAAAAACGGCAGGGAAGTTGCCGTGAAAGTTAGACGCCCCGGCGTAAAGCGGCAGATATCGGGTGACCTGGGGATAATAAGGTTTATAGCGCGGTTTATAGAGAAACACTTTGAGGATTTAAAGTTCCTGCAGCCTTCAAGGCTTGCCGAAGAGTTCTCCCGGAACCTTTTTAAAGAGCTTGATTATCTCAGGGAGGCTCTTACCATAAGGAAAATCCGGGGTAATCACAGCGACCTGAAGGAACGTGTGCTTATTCCGGAGGTGATAGGGGATATTTCCACAGAGAAAATACTGGTTATGGAGTACGTTGACGGCCTGCCCCTTGAAAAATCAGATCTTTCAGTACAGGAGAGCCGGGATCTGGCAAGACTCGGAGCGGAGGTTCTGGCCCGGCAGATATTAAGGGACGGGCTTTTCCACGCGGATCCTCATCCAGGAAACCTTCTCTATACTTTTGACGGACGCCTCTCCTACCTGGATTTCGGGATGGTGGGGAGGCTCAGTATGCGGATGCGCAACGAACTGATTGACCTTCTTCTTGCCGCATATTCCAACGAACCGGAGCTTATCCTGCAGGAGATACTAATACTCGGAAACGTTGACCGTGAGGTAGACCGGGAGACGCTTATAAGGGATATAATGGAGGTCTCCGACCGGTACCTTACCGTCTCGCTGGATGAGGTCTCAATAGGAAGGGCTCTTTTTGATATATTTGATGTGATAAGAAGGCACAGGATCACGGTACATCCTGCATACACGGTCGTTGCACGGGCCATAATGACGGCTGAAGAGACCTCCCGGTATCTTGACAGGAATATAAATGTGCTTGAAGAGATCTCCCCGCAGCTGAAAAAACTGTTTCTGAAGCGGTTCAGCCCTTATTCGCTCTGGGTCAACGCCAGGATACTGGGTAAAGATCTCATAAGGTTTGCCAACGATATGCCCTCGCAGCTGGGGCAGATACTCAGAAAACTCAGGACCGGTCAGCTTGAGATAGAGTTCCGGCATATGGGGCTGGAAGAGTTTATGAAGACAATGGACCGCGTATCAAACAGGATTTCCTTCAGCCTGGTTATAGCCGCGCTTATAATCGGCTCATCGCTTGTTATGCATATCCAGGCTGGGCCCATGGTGATGGGTATCCCGGCTCTCGGTTTTACAGGTTATGTCCTGGCTTTCGTGCTGGGGATCTGGCTACTTTTCTCGGTTATACGTTCAAGAAAATATTAACCCTACTGCGCCGCGTAGAGGGAGGATATTTGATAATCCCGGAATTATTTGTCAGTATAATCCCGGGCAGGCGGGAGGATGCGCGTAAAAGGAGGCGGTTTAATGAAAAAATACAAATGTACTGTATGCGGATATATTTATGATCCTGAAAAAGGCGACCCGGAAAACGGCGTAACCCCGGGCACCTCTTTCGGAGATATTCCCGAAGACTGGGTATGTCCCTTATGCGGGGCCCCGAAAGATATGTTTGAGGAGGAGAACGGCGGGTAGGATTTGAAAACCCGCCGGATGGCGATTATAATTCTATAGTTATGAACAGCAGAGAGATAATACAGTACGCGCTTGAGCGAACCAGGGTTCTCAGAATGCCTAAGCAGAGGCTCTCGACCTTCGGGACCACGAATATTAAGTACTTTATGCTGAGCAGGTCAGGCGAGGCGACCCGGGTTCGTGAAGGCAGGGTTATTTCCCAGCGGCCGCAGATTATCAGGCCGGCCGAGATATCGGAGCTCTTTGAGGGGTTTGGCGAAAACTCTTCCCGGTTCGGAGAGGCTGTTTTTGATTCTGTGGGGCAGAACCCCAGGGTACTGAACTACCGGTTCCGCAATACCCCCCGCAGTTCAACCAGAACCTCGGACCCTGTGAGCGAAGTTTTCGGCAGGCTGAATGAAGAGGCCGGCAGGGACGGGGCTTCCCTTACGGCCATACTGGAGGGGCTTGACAGCGCCTGGCAGGTTTCGGTTATGAAAATGATTATTGATCTGACTCTTCTCTCGGCCGGGGAGAATATATCCGAAATGGAAGAAAGGGGTATGTTCCCGGACGAGAAAGGGGTTCCGGATAATATAAGGAACCGGGTTGAATTTCTCTTCCGCGAGGCTGAGAATAACCCTTCGGGGGTTGAAAAACTTGGAAAATTTCTTAATGATAAGGAGATTTTCCGGGATTATGAGGACAGGTTTTTCCGGCTGCTGAAAAAGCGCCGGAAATTATAGGAAGGTATGTATAGACGAAGTATGAAAAAGGAAAGATAATGGTTAAAGGAAGAAGAGCAAAACTTAAGAAAATAAGAACCCATAAGTTAAAGAAAAGAAAAAGAAAAAAC
>SLGR01000154.1 GCA_007136585.1 Candidatus Sumerlaeota bacterium
AGCCGTATGGCCCCGGAGGATGACAGGTATGCCGTGAAAGCCTCCGAGCGGGTTGAACTCCTCTCTTCCGTGCTTGCCAAGCGTTCTACTGTGAAAGAGGTTACGCACGAGGACGGGAGTCCCAAACACTGGATTATGCACAGGTCCCAGCCCCTCTTTTTCTGGGCCTCCGGCCAGATAATGAACGGAATTAACGAGTACAGGAATTTCAAGCATGGCAGGATAAGAAGCGCCGCGATGGAGCTTGCCGGGAAGCTGCGCTCCCCTCTCAGCGCTCCGGACGATAAGACCGCGGCGGATTTCCTCAGGGACGGGTACGGGGACCCGGGGTACGGGGTGCCCTCAGGGGCGGCTGTTGACGGTTCCCACGCCCTGGAGGGAAGCCAGGGGTACTACGCCGAGGGCGGGCGCAGGAAGTTCAGGGAACTCTATGAGAATATGAGGGGTTTCTTCCTGAGAAGGGAGAGGAACCTCGGGCGCCCCGTAAGGTATATTATAAAGTGCGGTATAGGCGGACAGCATACACCGTTTCAGGGCATAGCCTCGGCTTTTGAGGTTATAGATGTTGATACCGGGAAAGTGGCGGGTGAGTATGAGCTGGGCAAAGACCTTGAGCCCTCGCTCCAGGAGTTCCTGGATGAGACAGGGGCCGGGTGGGACCAGGTCGCTGTCATTCCAAGTTCAAAATCCGGTTCAACAGACGAGACGATGTTTGTTTTTATGGAGGTTTTCGGGGTTCTTATGAATAAGGTAGCTTCTGAAAAAGGCCTTGACGGAGAGGCTTTTTCCGTATCGGTTAAGGAGGCGCTCAGGAGAATAAACCTGCCGGACGGAAAAGAAAGGCCCTCGGAAGACCTCTTTAAGGGCCTGACCCTTGAGCACCTTGCCGGGGAGACAGGGTACAGTACCGGAGAGATAAAAGAGGTCCTATCGGTTGTCCTGGGGAATATGTTCTTTGAGACTACAGACAGGCCCGATAAGAGCAGGCTTGCCGCCTTTATCAAGAACGCCGGGCTTATATCCGAGCTGGGCGATAACGCCCCGGGGCTGGGGGTGATGTTTGATAACGTGGGGGGCAGGTGGACGGCCGACCTTCATATGATGACATTCCTCGCCTACCACGGCCTTGACTGGGAGGGGTATTGGGAGACCCGGAAGAAAGGAATAAGAAAGGTAACCGAAGGAAGGCACGAGGGAAACCGTTTAGGGGGCAGGATACTCAGTGAAGGGATAACCGATATAGCCCTTGTGGTCCCGGAGCATCTCTTCTGGTTCGGAAAATCCATAGAGCAGAACTTTAACGAGAGTATATGGCAGGAGGGGTTTTCCACTCTCATAGCCGTTGAGGAAAGCAGCTGGGAGAACCAGAAGCATCATTACGAGAATATCCCCGGCAGGCTTGTTATAAACCTTTCTTCGCTGGATATAGAAGGCGCCGAAGATGCGGGGTACGCTCTGCCGGAAACCAGGAACGCCCAGGCCCGGATGCTTGCGGAGCTTTACACGCTTTTCTACGGGATGACAAATACCGTCGGAACCGGACTCATAACCAGGGCCCTTGAGCGGGAAGGGTATACCGTTTATGATGTGGACCTTAACAACCTTGAAAATCCCGCCACCCGTATAGTGCAGGAGAACCTCTTTCTGAGACAGCCTTTCGTTGAACTGGGCAAGGGAATACTTAAGGAGAGGTTTGAGGCGCTTCAGGAGAGGGAGACCAGGCAGCCGGGCAGCATAGAGGAGGAGCTCAACCGTGTTATAGAACAGGGGGCTTCCGCCGAAGCGGGGGATGTTGAGAGGATACTCCGTGAGGCCGCCTGGGAGGCGGAATCAGAGGGAAGGATTCTTCTGCCCTTCATATACCTGGAAGGCGGAAAATTTGCCGGGATGCGCCGGGAGCTTACCGGGGCGGGTTTCAGGTGGGTTCTCCAGGGCACCGGGGATCAGCATATAAATTACCAGCAGGTACTGGCCCGTCCTGAAAAGTTTCTTCCTGTAATAATATCCTTTACCCCCGAAACTGCGGATGAGATTTCAGCCCCTCTTCCGGCGGTGGGATTTGCGAAGGGTTACCTCAACAACATAAGCCCGCACCTCCTGCGCCACTACTTCGCGGAGGCCTCTTACGAGGCTCTCACGGACCTGCGGAGAGAGGAAGGCGGACGCGGATATTTTATAACCCTGAGCGATACCGCGGAGAACAGGGAGCTGGTAACATCAACCCTGATTTCCGAATTTACGGAGCCGGTATACCGGGCTCCCGGCCTTGCAGGAGATCTTGCGGAGATCCTCAGGAACGCGGCAAAGGCCAGCTCCTCACTTATGGTTGAACTGATGAACGTTCTTTCCGGAAATACCGGGAACGTCCTTGCTGTTCTTCTTAGCGGGCCCGAGACAGATAGAAAGATACTGACTCCTGAAGAGGTTGAGGAGAAAGGGTATTCGGGTATGGTAGATGAACTTCTTAAATCACGGGGTATTGACCGTGTTGAAGTAAGCAGGCAGGACCCGGAAGTAGTCTTTGCAGGCGAGGAAGCCTACGTTCTTTCCACTATAAGGATAGATGAGGATGGAAACAGGGTTCTGATAGTGCACGAGCTTTTTCTTGAGGAGCTTATAGAACAGGCTAAAGAGGGGCGGTCGCCTCCCGAAGAGAGAA
>SLGR01000114.1 GCA_007136585.1 Candidatus Sumerlaeota bacterium
AAAAACTCAAGAGACACGGCCTTGAAAAGTACGCGCGCCTTGACCCCTTTCTCTACGAAAGGGACCGGGATGCTTTTTTCAGTGAACTCACGCTTCTCAGCGTCCCCTCATTGCGGGGTGAGTCTTTCGGTCTTTTTATGCTTGAGGCAATGGCGTCGGGAGTGCCGGTGCTTCAGCCGGAAACAGGCGGGTATCCAGAGATAATCTCAGTAACCTCAGGCGGAGCGGTCTACCGGGGGAACACCCCGGGGAACCTGGCGCGGGAAGTTTCATCCATACTGGCGGATCCTGAAAAAATCTTACGGATGAGCAGGGAGGGAGCCGAGGGCGTAAGAAAGTTTTACTCGTCGGATAGAATCACGGATATGCTTATAGAAATTTACCTGGGTAAAGGAGCTGGCGTATGAGCGAGATAATAAGGCTGGAGGATATAAGAAAGGTATACGGAAGGGAAACCCATAGAGACTCCGTGGAGGTTCTTTCAGGAGTAAACCTTTCGGTGCGTCGCGGCGGGACCGTTTCCGTCTCGGGACCGTCGGGTTCGGGAAAGAGTACGCTGCTGAATATAATGGGGGCCCTTACCCGGCCTACGGACGGAAGGGTTTTTTTCCGGTCAAGGGAAATATCAGGACTTTCCGATAAGGAGCTTTCCGTAATGAGAAACAGGAAGATAGGGTTCATATTTCAGATGCATCATCTTCTTCCGCAGTGCTCGGTTATAGAAAATGTGCTTATCCCCACGCTCCCGTATCCCGAAAAGAGCCGGATGGAGTACCTTAAGGATGCCGCCGCCCTCCTTGAATCCGTGGGGCTTTCCGGCCGGGCCGGACACAAACCCTCGGAGCTTTCGGGAGGAGAGAGGCTGAGAACCGCCGTAGCCCGGGCGCTTATAAACCGCCCTGAGGTGATCCTTGCCGATGAACCTACAGGTTCTCTTGACGCGGCTTCCGCGGACGAGGTGGGGCGGCTAATACTTGAACAGAACAGGGAAAGGGATATCGCCCTTGTGGTTGTCACGCACTCGCGCCGTCTTGCTGCGCTTATGAGTGATAAATATCTTCTGAAAAACGGTTCTCTGGAAAAGGCAGACTGAAAACTTTGTTACCTGGAAAACTTATACTTAAGAGCCTCTGGCACTACCGTAAGACAAACTTTGCCATACTGCTTTCCGCGGCGGTTTCCGCGGCGGTTATCTCGGGTGCGCTCATCCTGGGGGAGTCCGTGGAGGAGAGCCTTACCTCGCGGGTATATGATAATACCGGGAGTATACGCTGGGTTCTTTCATCCGGCGACCGGCTTCTTGATGAATCCCTGGCGGAGAATATCGGCGCAGAACTGGGAGGTGCCCCTGCTGTCGCGGCCCTGAGGCTAAGCGCTACAGCCTCCTCGGAAGGAGGCCGGCGACAGGCGCCCCAGGTGAGACTGTTGGGGGTGCGAAGCGGTTTCTTCGGGCTCTCGCCTTCCGGGAGGGAGATGCTCCCGGAAGGCGGCGAGGCCTTCATAAACCGGCGTACTGCCGAGATGCTTGAAGTTCAATCCGGAGATACCATAAACATATCAGCCAGGAAACCGGGGGCCGTTCCGTCCGATGCTCCTTTCTCAACCGGAGACGATATCATAAGGGTCCGTCTGCGAGTGGGGAAGGTACTTGATACGGAAGATTTCGGGAATTTCTCGCTGAGAGGGGGGCCCGAGACCGGACCCGCTGTAACAGTAGCCCTCGAATACCTCCGGGAACGGGCAAACCTCGGGGGGAAAGTAAACCTGATACTTCTTCCGGAAAAAGCGGCGATAGATACGGATAAAGTAAACGAAGCCCTTGATGAAGCCTGGTCGTTCCGTGATGCCGGCTTTCAGGTTCGGGAACTGCCCGGAAAAGATCTTTTCGAGATACGAACTCCCCGGGTCTTTATTCCCCCCCAGGCCGGGCGAATAATAAGTGAAACTTTTCCCGGCGCCCGTATGATCCTTACCTATTTCGTGAATACCATAAGCCTCGGATCCCGCCGGACCCCGTACTCGGTAGTTGCTTCGCTCTCTTCGGGAGGACCCGATACGGAACCCGGCAATATAATCATAAACTCCTGGCTGGCGGAAGATATTAAGGCGGAGCCGGGGGACAGGGTTGAACTGGAGTATTACGTAATAGACAGCGCAAGGCGTCTTAAAACTGAGACCTCGGGGTTTACCGTATCCGGGGTTATTCCCACGGAGGCCGATAAGACCCTTATGCCGGATTTTCCGGGGCTCTATGAGTTTGACGACTGCCGCGAGTGGCGCCCCGGAATACCGATAGATCTTGACCGGATACGCGAAAAGGACGAGGATTACTGGTACCGGTACCGCGGAACTCCCAAGGCTTATATAAACTTTGAGGAAGCCCGTGATATATGGGGAAACCCGTTCGGGGACCTTACATCTGTAAGGTTTGAGGCAGCAGAAAAAACCCGGGTTTTCGAAAAACTGGACAGGGCGCTTCCCGCTTCGCTTTTCGGTATTTTTTTTGAGGATATAAAAGAGCGCAGGCTCCGCCTGGCCGGTGAATCAGCGGATTTCAGGCAGCTCTTCTTTTCGCTCAATTTTTTTGTAACCGTATCATCTCTTCTACTTACGGGGCTCTTTTTCGGGTTTTACATAAAATCCCGCGCGCGCAGTATA
>SLGR01000036.1 GCA_007136585.1 Candidatus Sumerlaeota bacterium
ATCCTGATAATCTCCTGTCTCATTTGTATTACCTCCTTTGCTATGAATCATAACAAAAAAGGCAAAACCGGAAATTTCTACTTTGCTCATACCGGAAATTATCATTTTGCGCTTACAGGGGGGTTGCGTAAAATATTTAAATTTTATAAATAACCCATTAACCGCAGATTTTTTCCGAGCAGAGAGAGGTAATTAAATGACAGAAGCTGTTATATTTGATCTTGACGGGATAGTAGTAGATACCGTGCCCCTGCATTACAGGGCCTGGAAACGTATGTTCTCCGAGTACGGGAAAGATTTTTCCTTTGAGGATTACAAGGAAAAAGTGGACGGTATACCCCGCCTGGACGGGGCTCGGGCGGTTCTGGATTCATTAAATGAAAAGGAACTTGAGAATGCCGCAGAAAGAAAACAGGTTTATTTCAGGGAACTCCTTGACAGCGGGGATATACCGCAGTACGAATCAACAGTAACTCTCATAAAGAAACTGCGCCGGGAAAATGTGCCGATAGCCGTTATATCATCAAGCAGGAACTGCTCCCACATACTTAAGAAAATAGGCATCTACCAAATCCTGAACTCTGTAGTTGACGGAAACCGCCGCCTCCCCGGCAAACCCCGGCCGGATATCTTTCTTGCCGCGGCTGAAGAGACCGAAGCGGACCCGGCCGGGTGCGTTGTCTTTGAAGACGCTCTTCTCGGAGTGGAATCCGCTAAATCCGCCGGGATGTTCGTAATAGGTGTAGACAGGTACGGGGATCCAAAACGACTTAAAGGAGCGGACCTTACAATAAGCGATGCCTCTGAGATATCCCTTGAGGAACTTCTCTCACTTGTATGAGCCCCGCCTTACGGGTATCAGTTCGCGTAAAGTATATTTGCTATCCTGCCGGGGTTTATGCCGGCGGTTATGCTCTCACCCGGGTCCCGACCCATTGCGCGCATTATAAACCCGCTGATATTTACAATCCAGGAGAAGCGTATCCCCGGTGAGAGGATATCCTCGGCTCTAAGGGCGTCGTAACCGCTATATATCCCTGTCGCTGCAGCAAGAGGGGCAACAGGAAGCGCCATTATGTTAAGGGCCCTTACCAGGTGAGCCACACCTGAGATATCACCGGAATAACCTTCTATCACATCCTCCGGAGTTAGATACCCGGCTGCTGTAGCGTCAACAATCTTTCTACGCTCACCAAGGAACTTTTCCATAATGGTAAGGACACGCCCGGCGATCGCGCCGCGGAAGTAAGCAGGCGCGGAAGCATAACTCCCGGAGCTTATAACTTCATCAAGAGTTGAGCTTATCTCGCCGGCAGCGGGGAGTTCCCCGGAGAGAAGAATCGGAAGGATATGTTCAAAAAAGACAGGCAGGGCTAAAGCGTCCAGTCCTTCTTCAATACCCGCATTTTCAAGTTCTTCAAGATACATCCGCTCTATATCCCCGAAGACCCCGGCCCGGGCCCTGCTCTTTTCGTAAGCCGCTATTACTTTCACCATATCCGAAAGAAGTTCTCCCCCGCCCGTGCTCAGGGCCATAAGGCCAAGCCGCGTTAGTGTTTCTTCATCCAGTGTAAGAACCCCTGAACCATAGGAGGTTTTCTCACCCCGGGAGACCCGGATTCCCGATGCCGGGTCCGTAAGCTCAATATCCCTCTCAATGAGCCCGGCAACCCCTTCCATTTCCAGGGCCTTTCGTCTCTCACCGGAGATATTCCTGTAAAGAGCCGTAAGGTATCTCAGTTCACCCTCGGAGAAGTACTCTTTTAAACCGGGTTCTATCTTGCTCGGAAAGATACTCCCGGGCTCCAGGTTAACTCTGAGAAGTCCGGGGTCGGAGACAGATACCTCAACCCCCTCCTCCCTCAGAAGCGCGGCGATCTCTTCCGGGTTTTTACGGATATCTCCCACCCTCTCTTCAACCAGTGACCATATCCCGCGGGATACGGCGGAGACGGACCTGGAAAACTCCTGTCCCCGCAGCGCGTCAGGAGCAAAGACAAACTCGACAGGGATAAGTTCGCCGCCTATCTTTCTTAAAACGGTAAAATTGAGGTCATTTCGTTTTCCCTTCAGGGAAGCCCCGCCGGCGCCTTCAATAAGGTACCCCCCCTCGCTCAGCATCCCGGAGATTTCCTCAAGGTGAGCAGACCCCTCCTCAGCGCCGTACCAGTTGAGCGTGTTCATAACAAAAATAAGTTTTATATTCTGCGGCCTCTCCCCTTCCGGGATTACAAAACCGCTCTCTAACAGTTTAAGGTTATCCCGTCCCCTTATTATCTCCCGGTACGGGTTTATCTCAACCCTGTCCTTTCCGTTGTACCCCGGCAGGGAAGCCTGCCGGAACCTCTCCTCAAGTTCGGCTGCCTGCGCAGCGGGTATCTCATCCCGCTCTGTAACCTGCATCCGCTGTTTGCGGTAACTGACCCTGTCGGTTCTTAGAAGCCGGCCGTCGCTGTCAAAAAAGGCTATACTGCTCTCTGAACCGTCAATCAGGAGCTTCGCCGCGGGGATAAAACTGTCAACGGCGTAGACGTTCACCCCCTCGCCGGTTTTCTCAGAGATAAGCCTGGCAAAATAGGGAGCCGAGGAACCGAGATCAAGCACCGAGGCGGGACCCACCAGGGTATCCAGGAGACCTTCGGAATCGGCATATTCGGCGACCCCGGAAAGACGCCCTTCAAACGTAAAGGCAGAAGGTGTCATCGCGGCCGCGGGAGAGGCCTCCTCTATTACCCAAACTGCCGCCTCAACAGACCTTAGCGGACGCCGTCCTACGGAGGTCTCGTCCGAAAGAAGCAGGTAATCCACCGACTGCCTTACCGCTCTGGTTATATCCTCAATATTCTCCCTTGAAGGCGAATCGCTCTCAAGCATAGAAGTAAGAAGCCCCGTTGCCACGATTACGGGTTTTTCCGCAAGTCGGGTTTTTTCGGCTATAAGTTCCTGTATCTCCCCGACCCTCTCTTCCCCGTAGATAAGGCCCAGGTCGCCCCTTGCTATCAGGACCATATCCGAGGCAGCTGTTATCTCATCTAAATTTTCAAGTCCCTCCGACGATTCTATCTTGGATATCAGGAGCGGGCCTTCCCCTTCCCGGACTCCTATGATATCTCTTACAGCGCGTATATCCTCCGCGGATTCGGCAAAGGGTATAAGGAGAGCGTTTATACCATTTCTCCTGCCGAACTCCAGGTCGCTGATATCTTTCTCCGTAAGCCGCTCCGCGCTCAGGGGCCTTATTACAGTCTCGCCGGGGAGTATCCCCGCACGCGGCCTGACAACCCCCGGTGTAAGAACCTCAAGCTCAACGGTACCATCTCCGGGATCGGCTGCGGTCGCCCGTACTCTCACCGGAGAATGCTCACCGTCAATAATGTAATCTTCTCCCGGAACCGTCTCTTCCGCAAACCTTTCATAATCCACTGTAAGGGTAATCCCCGGGGCTCCGGAGCGGCTATCTGTCGCGAGTATGATCCGGTCACCCTCCTCAAGGCTAAGCCTCCCGCCGGGAACCTCAGTCCCTATCCTTACTTTTCTTCCCTGGAGATCCTGCATAACCATAACCCGGCCTTCGAGCCCTTTCTCTTCTGCCAGTGAGTAGACCATACGGATAAGTCCCGAGGTTTTCTCCAGTTCTGAAGTTGAGGTTATATGAGAGAAGTTTATCCTGAAAGCCCTGACCCCGGCATCAAGCATGGCAGAAATCGTATCCCTGTCACTGGAAGAGGGGCCCAAGCTTGCCATTACCCCTGGAACCTCCCGTTTCCGGGAAAACCGGCTACGGAGTTCCTCCTCCTCCGTTGCCCTACGGGCCTCCGCCAGAATGAATGAATCCTCAAGGGCGCCTCTTACTCCGGAAAGAACAAGTTCATACCCGGTTTCGCTTATAGGTGCCGCTTCAAAACTCTCGAAAAAGTTCCGGCCTTCAGGGGTGCGGGCATCCATTCTTACCGCTGTTTTCCCGTAAAGAAGCGAGGTCCCTAGCACCGTCTCAAAAAGTTTTGCCGCAACTCCCTTTACCGACTTTTCTCTTCCCCTGTTCCAGGGCGCGTTCTCCATCCGGTCAATAAAAACGTGGTCCTGCTCTATATCATATGAAAGGAGCCCCTCTATCCGTCTACTCCCGTCCGGAAGAACGGTACTGAACCTGTAAACCTTTTTCGCCGGGTTTGCAAGGATCTCCGGCCAGCTGAACTTGTAATCCTGCCAGGTGCGCTTTACATATAGGGCATCGTCACTTGAAGCAGGTTCTATCACCCAATTTCTGCCGTCGCTGAGGGTGCCGCTTACAATAAGGCTCTTATCAGCGCTTCCGGAAACTGATCGTTTATCCAGCCGCCCTCCCGACTCTATGTATATTTCTTTAGGAGTTGTTACTACCTCTACTTTCCCTACAGAGATACCGCGTTCCGGTTCAGTTATGATTCTGCCCGGCGAATCCGTTCCGGGCAGAATTATATCTCCTGCCGAGAGAAACTGCCTGGAAGAGGGTTCTTCTTCCTGAAATCTTTCAAGGAAGAAGCTTAAGATATCTGCCGAATCAGTCGGATCCCCTACCAGGAGCGCATTAACCCCGGGAATATCAAGCACCTGGGCATCCGAGACCCTGAAATCATCTCCCAGGTAAAGCAGGTTTTCAATACTTATTCCCGTGTCCCTTATTAAATTTTCAACAGCTATCCCTTTATCGGATGAACTAACCCAGGATACATATATATTGTCGGATTCACGACCGTTAACCTCGCCTTTGAACGGGTCTCTGTCCATAAAAACCGGAAAACCCATTCCCTCCTTCTCCATGCGTAGTTTAACCGCCCGGTATATTTCCATATTGATCCCCGGCTGGGGAGCGGAAAACTTGAAAATAACATTACACTCCTCAAGGACTTCTAATTCAAAAAATCTGTCATCCAGCCCGAACTCCGATGCAGTTTCTCGGTATATCTCTTTTATTTTCTCGGCATACCCTGAGGAAAAAGTAACTGATCGCTCCCTGGATTTGCTTCTTCCCCTGCTGTTTAACTCGTATACCGAAGCCCCGCTTAGAGAGTAGACCCATATACTCTTTCCGGGGGGTAGTTCAGAGATAAGATCCGCCCCGCCGTCAGCTCCCCGCAGGTGCCCCTCTATCCTGTCGATATCCCCGGCGGTTACAATCACCGCTTCCCGTCCGGTTTCAATAACTTCTCTTATCAGGCGGTGTATACCCAGGCTTAAATCCATATCCGAGCGGTTTTCAGCCAGGGTTCCGTCATAATCAAAAACTAAGGTTCTGATCCCGTCAAACTCGCCTTCTTCTATTAATTCTTTTACTTCGCCGGGTATAAGCGGCTGCGCGGAAGTATCCTCCGGAGCGGTGAAAGGGGCAAAATCCCCCCTGCCTGTAATACGGGAAACCGCGGCATCAAGAATCGATAGCCCCATATAGACCGAGCCTGCTATTATACCGGGCAGTGATCCCAGTAAAAGCGCGCCCAGGGAAAAAGCGGCGGCTCCAATAAGGAAAGTCGCAGCTACCCCGGCGTACCTTACAGCCGGCGGACCCCTTATCTCTGTCCTGCCTGTTATAAGGTCCGCGGGTTTTATCTCGCCCTTTTCTCCCGATATCCTTGAGGCCGCCCAGTGCGCAATCTCGTGGGCGGGGGTATAAAGAGAAAGAAAGAGCGGTATCCGCAGCACCCAGTTTGCACGGGAAGCTTTTCCTTCAAAAAGGTTCGCAAGCATGGACCTCATCCCGGGATCTCTCTCTTTATCCCTCTTAAGCTCCCTTGCTGTAAGGTACTGGGCTATGACCGCCATACCAAGAGCCGTAACATCCGTAACGGTATGAACGCCGTCGGCAAAGAGCGAAACCGAGTTTGTCAGATACCCTACTATAAGCTGCACTACCATTGTAAATGAGGTAAGGCCCAGAACTGCCAGAAGCGCTTTCATACTGCCGGTTCCGTGGACGTGGCCGAACTCGAAACCGTCTTCACTCTGCCCGCATCCTTTATCATGAGTGTGACCATCGTGGTGATCGTGATGTTCGTGATGATGGGAGTCCTCCGCCGCGGGGGCTATAGCGGTATGAGGCTCCCGCGCGCGTTTTAAGGCCTCCAGCGAGCGTTTTATCTGCCCTGCGGCGCTACGCGCTACCAGGACGGATATAATCAGGCCTATTACCGGATCGGCAAGGGTCCACCCCAGGGTCAGTATAAGTACCCCGGCAACTATAACCCCGGCAGAGCTCAGGGCATCGCTTAATACGTGAAGGTATGCCCCCCGCATATTTATATCATCCCTGGAACCGGAATGAAGGATCTTTGCCCCTATAAGGTTAGCCACAAGTCCCCAGGCCGCGGCTATAAGCATCCCGACCCCCGCAACCTCGTGCGAGTCCCCGAAAAAGGCGGAGACCGATTCCTTTAATATGAATGCGGATGTAAGAGAGAGGAGTAATCCGTTGGCCAGGGCTGACCAGTACTTGTAAACAGGGGGCTTTTTATGCTCATGGCCGGGCGCTGGAGTATCCTCGTGAGTTCCGGAGACCCATCCGGATTCCCTTCTGAGGTAATCAAGTGATGTTGATCCGATTTCCGAAAAAGGATGAGTTTCAGCCTGCAGGCTGAGATTCTCCCGCTCCTTTACCCTGACAACCTCCTGCCTCCCATGCGCGCGGGCCAGGGCCCGATTAAGCGCGGAGGAGTTATCCGCCCCCTCAGTGTAATCTTCAGTAAGCGCGGCGGTGAATTCCTCATCAAAGAAACCAAAGACAAACTCCATATACTCGCTGCTCAGCCCCGCCTTATCCCGGAGGTTGTTAATTTCCATGCCTATCAGGGAAAGAGCTTCACCTATCTCAGGGGATGTGTAGGCCCCGGACTCTATCTCCTCCAGTATTCTGAGTATCTCAGCTTTGGACTCCCGCTCCTGACGAAACTGCGCAAGCTGTTTCATTATGAGATCACGCGGTGAGGCCGAATCAAATAGAACCGCTGTCCTTTTTCTGGCAAATGCGGGGAGTATCCCAACCTCGCCCGGATATGCAAACCCAAGCGAGACTGCATCATCCGCCCAACGCCGGTCCGTATCAGTTTCAAAGAAGGAAAGAGCGACCTGTGAAAACTCATGCAGAGCGTTCTCCCCGTAGGCGGAGCCGCCCATCCTGCCAAGTTTATCCCTTGCGTACTCGCCCCCTTTATCAGAGTAGTGAAGAAGGGCTGTTGTCAGAGCGTGAGTAAGATAAGAGGCGTCTAACGAATCATACTCGGCCGAACCCCTCCACGCGCTCAGCATATTTGAGAATCCTGACGGGATAACCTCCCCCGTATCAAGAACCCAGAAGCCTAAATTCTCAATAATCCCGCAGAGTTCCTCACCGCTTAACTTAAATCCCAGTTCCTCAAATTCTCTCTCCGCTTCGGAGAGGGTGAACTGTTTCTTTACCTTTAACCTGCGTTCATCCAGCTTCCCGGCAAGACTTCTCATCCCGGGAGTGATACCCCTTCCCTCGTACTCCAGAATTTTATCGGAAGTCTGTATTAAGACGGCATTAAGGTTATTCATAAGAAGAGCCTCAGCCGCAAGTAAAGCCCTTTCATCGGGGTCAAGGCCTTCAAGAACTCTCCTGGCTGATACGTAGTCTCCTGAAAGCATATGGCGTCTCAGGCGAAACAGGTCTCTGCGCTCTTTGTACTGTCTGATAAACGCGCCGAGATCATAACTTTCGGCAGCATCAACGTAAAAGAGATCAGAGGCAAGAACCCGTGCTATTACCGGAACCTCCTCCGGGTTCAGCTCCGGGAGTTCTTTGAGAAGAGCATCTTTAAGGGTGGGGAGAACTTCCCGGAATATGAACTCCGAGTATTCGCCCGACTCACGGGCCAGGGCGCCCAGCTCTTTTCCCAGAGCCTTAAGTTTCTCCCTTGTAAGTTTTGTATCCTCCGCGTCAGTAAAGACTCCCTGAAGCAGGGAAAACCCGTAGAGAACCTCTTCGGCATACTCCTCCCCGGCATTGTTTATAATCTCAAGGAGCTCCCCGCCAAAATACCGCAGCCGCGCGGAGCTAAGCGAGGGGTTTCTCTTAACCCAAACAACCCCGCTTAAGGAGGAAAGAGCGTCCCGGAACAGGAAAGCCGAGGCCGGGCCGGCCTCCAGGGCAAGCTCTTTAAAGGTTTCCCAGTGGGTCTTAATAAAATCAACGCCGTAAGCCTTCTTCAAGGCACCAAACCCCTCCGGAGACAGAATATTTGAATTGTTTCCGGCCCGCCGGACCATAAGAGCCAGGTCATTTCCAAACTTAAGAAGGTTCTGAGCGGTCTTTTCTTTATCGCCTTCCACTTGTATAAGCTGCTTTAAAATGGAAAGAGCCTCAAAGAACGGGGCGCTGTCTCCGGATTCCGTGCCAAGTTTCACCAGTTCATCCCAGTAATCTTTTACAAACTCCGCGCCGAAACCCTTTTTAAGAGCGGGAATACTCCTTGCTCCCAGATACCATGAATGAGTATCCTTCATCAGCAGATCCAGGTCAGCGGTGAATTTTCTGATATTACCGGTGATTTCTTCAATATTTTCCCCGGCCGTTACCTCCTCCTTAAGGGCCGGCAACCCGTGTTTGAAAAGGTAAAACGCGTTTCCGTCAGATTCAGCCGCTGCCGAGACCAGGGTTTTCCAGTGGGTCCTGAAAAAATCCAACCCGAACTCTTCAACCATAGCAGGGAGAGCCCTTTTAAGAAAAGCGCCGGACTGAGCTTCCGTAATCTCTAAAATTCGCAGAAACTCCGAGCTGATATCCGATGAGAGAAGAAGTTCCCTTACCTCCGGAGTAAGCTCATCTAAGGAAACTCCGGAAAGTTCCTGTACCTTATCAAGGTATATATCCCGGATATTATCTTCAAGGATCGATTTCTCCGTTAGCGCGGTTTCAAGGGCGGTTTCAGGATCAGCCTGCCAACTGGAAAATAATCCCGATTCCCTTTCTTCATAGGAAAGAGTCTCAAAAACCTCAAGTGAAACATTAAGGGCTTCAATGGAATCCTCCAATAGAGACCAGCGCTTCAGCTCATCGGGCTCAAGGCCGCTCATTAGAAGCAGAGTATATCCCATACCCATAAAGGCCTCACAGTTTAACACGTCTCCTGTTATTTTCTCTCTACGGGTGAATTTTTCATAAGCCTTAAAAGACTCCTCTAGAAGCTTATATTTACTCCGGTTATCCGTCTCTTCAAGGTATTTTTCAAAAAGATTATCACCCAGTTCAAAGTACCCGATATCATCATATCCTGCCTCAATGGACCTGTGATAACCCTCTATAACAGCATCAACCCATTTATCCCGCTCCCGGGGTGTATCCGCTAACATGTGCAGCGCATCTAAAATACGGATCATTAAGTTATACGTTACAAGCCAGTATCCGTGCAACGAAATTGCTTTTTCAACTTTCTCCAAGGCTCTGAACAGAAGCTCCCTCTCTTCTTCTATATCAGATGCAAATTTACTCCCATAAAGCAACACCTCTGCTGTATTGGAGTGATAGCACGCGTTACTTACATCAAGAGCGCAGGCTCGTTCAGATAATGTAAGAACCAGGTCATATAATTCCCACAAATTCTCATGATCCTGCTTGAATAGTATTACAGATAGCGCAGCCGCCAGATTGGTATTCAGAGAAGCCAATAATCCCTCCGCCGGTCTTGATACACTAAGAACCCGGGTCCTGTTAATCCCGGGTTCTTGCGGCTCTTTAAATTTTAAGGCAATACCTTTTTCTTGTCTGAAAGCCTCGCTTATGTAGCCTTCGTGTATAGCATCAAGAGAACTGGTATATTTTGTATTGGACGGGTCAAAGAGAAAATAAGATCCGTCTGAAAGCTCCAGAACCAGGAATATATGTCCGGGGTAAGTTCCGGTAAAAGCCCTGTCTTCTCCAACCCCTATCTCCTTAAGTATCCGTGCCGAAAGCATAGTTTTACCCACACAGCAGAGTTCCCCGGTCTGATAAATGAACTCAGGAGACCAGTCCATGGGCTCATCATCCACCCAGCCCGGATATCTCTCAACTGTCTCAGTAATTTCAGTTATTACCCTTATCTCCTCATCAGTATCCCCCGATGCCGAGGCTATACTCATACGCCGCTCCCATTCATCCATAGGAAGGGTTTCTTTTAATAAGCCTTCCTCTTCCCCGGGATATACAAGAGATGTGTACATCCTCTCAAGACCCTTAAGGAATACCGCGTGCTCAAGGCGGGTAATTAAATCAGAAGCAACCTCTGAAGCAATATAATCGGGTATCTTCAGCGCCCACTCCTCAAGGCCGTACGGGTCCCTGAGATTCTCACGCGTAAGACCAAAACTTTCTCCAAGATACTCCAGTACCGCTTCCTCATCGCCTTCAAATTCCCGGGCCCTGAGCCCCTCGTAAGAGTTCCCTTCCGGGCTCGCCTTTCCGCTGAACTTCTCTCCAAGGTAATAGAGTACCTCCAGA
>SLGR01000049.1 GCA_007136585.1 Candidatus Sumerlaeota bacterium
AAAATTATTCTATGAAGAGGGAAAATAAAATACGGCTGATGATTTATCCGGTGCTCCTGGCAACCCTTGCAGCGGCAGGAGCGATTTATCTCAGGCATACCCGGGATACCATACCTACACCTGAAGGGGGGAAAACCGTCTCTTTCTCCTGGAAGCACAATAATACGCCCCTCTCCTTCTCGATCCCCCTTTACCAATCTTACTACGACTGGTATAAAAAACAAAAACCCGCTCTGTACATAGGAAGGGAATCAGAATCCATAAGAGAAATTATAACCCCTGTATGCGACCCCTCCCTTCCGGGAAGGCTTGCTTCTAAGATAAGGTCCCTAGCCCGGCAGGAGGGTATGACCCGAGACCGGGAAGCGGAAATTGCGGTCTCATTTGTGCAGGCGATTGATTATGATTTTACAGTCTCTCCTTCCAGGATTCAAAGGTACTCTTACCCTTACGAGGTGCTTTACAAACAGAAAGGAAACTGCGCCGAAAAAGCCTTCCTTCTTGTAATGCTTCTCAATGAACTGGGGTTTGAGACGGCGGTCTTTCATTTCAGTGAAGAACGTCATATAGGAGCCGGGATAGGCGTTCCGGAAGAATATTCAAATTACGACTCCGGATTCGCCTATATTGAGACCTCAGACAATTTCCGGATAGGGTCCGTTCCCGTAGAATTTCCTTCAATAAGCGGTCCTGAGAGGGCGGGGTACTCTTCTCCGGTTATTGAAAAACCGGTTCTCTACCCGGTAAGCGGCGGAGAGCCATACCTCGGGATAATAGGAAAAACCGAGACCCGGAAAGCCCTTTCCAGGCTCAAATCCGATATCACCTCTTTACAGGGGGAGATAAATAAAAAAACCGCTGAACTTAAGTCCTTAAGAGAAAGAATAAATGAACTACGGAACTTCGGACACACCCAGCGTCACGCAGAAAGACTCAGTTCCTTAACTGAAGAATACAACCTGAAAGTAGAGGACCTGAATCGCCTGAAATCCAGGCATAACAGCGCCGTTGATACCTACAACCACCTGGCCAGGAAATAAAGCCTTCTAACTTCCGGGTAACCCTGCCCGGAACTTCTTTGATTTTTAACCGGATATTATTTAAAATCAGGGTGCTTCCATCAGGAAAGCAGTATTGAGACAGTTATGGGCCCGGGGCTCAAATACAAGGTAAAGGAACGCAAGTGGACAGAATAAAAGTGCTTGTCATTGACGATGAGCCGGTATATTCGGATATCATAGAGAAATCTCTCGACACCTCCCGTTATCAGGTGCTGAAGAGTTTCAGCGCCTCAGAAGGGATTGCATCATCCTTAAAAAACAAGCCTGATGTAATACTTCTTGACCGCAACCTGCCCGATATGAGCGGGACAGATGTATGCAGGAAACTGAAGCAGACTCCGGAAACAAAGAACATCCCTGTCCTGATGTTCACCTCGCTTGCCGCGGTTAAAAACAGAGTGGAAGGACTTAACTCCGGGGCTGACGATTACATAACCAAACCTTTTGAACCGGAAGAGCTCAAAGCCAGGATAGATGCGGCGGCAAGGCGCCGGGACGTCGCGCGCCAGGAGATCCTTGAGAGTATGAGAACAGTTGAACGTTATATATCAGAAAGCCTCTCGGAAAGGCTCAAGTCGGGAAAAGATCAGTTACTTAAATCCGGAAAGGCCGCTATCCTTTTTTGCGACCTCTGCGGATTCACGGAAATATCCTCAACACTGCAACCCGGGGATATAAGGAATCTGCTTAACTCCTATTTTGGCATAATATCCGAATCCGTATACTCCCACTGCGGCTCCATAGACAAGTTCATAGGTGACGCCGCAATGGCTGTATTTGCCTCTGATAAAGGGAACTTCACCGCAAGCGCGGCAGAGGCTGCCATTGAGATACACAGAAGGGTCCCGGGGGTTAAGGACCCGGAAGGAAAACCCCTCAAGGTGCGCTCCGGGATACATACAGGCGAAGTAATGACCGATTCCGTCGGAACCGAAAAACGCTCTGATTACACGGTTATAGGGACAGCGGTAAACCTCGCCTCCAAGCTTCAGCAGGAGGCCGAACCCGGCCAGATACTCATAAGCTCCTCTGCGGCCCGCGAGGCCGGGATCACCCGGATGACCCGGGTTATTACTTCAGGAGAGTTTAATAAAAGATACGGGATAGAACCATGCGAGGTCATTTATGAGACTTAAAACAAAGTTCAGCGTTTTCACCACATTCTTCGTGGTTACAGTAGCCCTGGGGCTCAGCGCTCTCTTCCTTATATTTGAAGCCAGGTACCTTGTGCGAAGAGGCAGGGAGGGGCAGCTCTCGCTGGCCCGCGACGCCGCCAAGATATGCCGGGAATCGGTCATAATGGAAGACGAGCTCTTTGCGATGAATTATTTCAACTCCGCCGTCCAGGCAAGGGGGGTAATATACCTGAGTTTTGCCGACACCTCCGGGGAGATTCAGATACATACCGACACTTCGCTTATCGGCACTCTTATAACCCCGGAGATGGCCGGGGATTCCGAAGGTTCCGAAGAGGCCCTTCTTCACACCTACCAGGACAGCCTCGGGGAGACCGTCTCCGTAGCCTCTATGCCGGTAATGGTAAGCGATACGCGCCTGGGAACGGTATTCGTGGGGTTCTCAGAGGGTATTCTCAGGGATTCCATACAGGAGAGCATAGCCGCAACCACCAGACGGATAATAGCCGTAACCCTCATAATGCTTATTATAGGAATAATATCCGCTTTAATTTTGGCCTCAAAAATGATAGACCCCATTGACAGGCTTGCCTGGGGCGCGCGCCGGATAGGGGACGGGTCCCTTGATCACAGGATAGACGTAACCTCAAGAGACGAGCTGGGAGAGCTCTCGGGCGAGTTCAACGCAATGGCGGAACGCCTCAAGGAGCTGGACGATATGAAGGATAACTTCGTCTACAGCCTTACCCACGACCTCCGCTCGCCTCTAAGCGCGGTAATGGGGTACATATCCCTGATGCTGAAAGGCGTCTTTGACCCGCTCACCCGGAAACAGGAGAGCACCCTTAAGGATGTAAAATCCATCTGCCACAGGCTCCTGGACCTTATAGGCGATATCCTTGATTACGCCAAGGTTAAATCCGGAAGTATAGAGATAGAACCCGAAGAGGCTGATTTCAGGCAGATAATACAGGGGATCATAAAAACACTTGAACCGCTCGGAAGGGAGAAGAACGTGACCCTTGAAGCGGAGATGCCCCCTGAACCGGTGCCGGCATTTATTGACGCCGGGAAGGTGGAGCGCCTTACCGTAAACCTTGTCTCAAACGCCCTGAAGTTCACTCCCGAGGGCGGTTCGGTAAAGGTGACCCTTTCCAGGGGGCCCGGGGATATCCAAGTATCCGTCTCGGATACCGGGATAGGGATACCCCCGGAGCATATAGACACAATATTCGGGGAGTTCACCCAGCTCCGGGAGCACCAGAAACACTCCCGCATAAAAGGGACCGGAATAGGCCTTTCCATAGCAAAGGCCATAGTTGAGGCTCACGGAGGAAAGATCTGGGTGGAGAGCGAGATGGAAAAAGGCACCGTCTTTCATTATACCGTACCGGATGGGCGCAAAAACAGCGGGCCCTTGAACAAGACACCTGATGATAAGAACGGGCAGGAGGAAAAAGGAGAGTAAGAAATGGATATGAAAAAAGTTCTTGTGGTTGATGACGAGAAACACTGGATGAACCTTTTCAGGTCAATACTCCAGGATTACAACTTTGAGATATTTGAGGCCTTTGACGGAAAGGCGGGGGTTGAGAAGGCAAAACAGCTCAAGCCGGAACTTATAATCCTGGATAACAAGATGCCGGGAATGACCGGCCTTGAGGCCGCCAGGGTTTTCAGAAGCGAGCCCTCCCTGAAGAACACCCCAATACTTATGGCAACGGCGATGGACTTCTCCGAGAGTATGGTGGATTACGTTAAAATGGATGTCCACGACTTTATAAAGAAACCTTTCGAGGTAAAGGATCTTATGGAGAAGATAGAGAAACTGACCGGCCCTGTCTCGCACAAGGCCGAGTTCGAGTACTCTTTTTCCGAGAAGAAAAAGCTCCTCTCCTGCTTCATAAACGAAGAGAACAGCCTGTATATGAAAAACAGCATCAAAAAAGACAGGTACGAAATAATAAACGCAAAAGACAGCTCCGAGCTGCTTGAAAAGGCCCTGAAGGAAAACCCTGACGCCATTGTAACCGGGGCGGCAAACGCAGGCTGGAGCAGCTATATGGGTGTAAAACTCCTTCAGAACTCACTCATAAAAGGCATACCCATAATAATGGACCTGGCCGACTCTGATTCGGACGAGCTTACAAGGACCGTGGTAAAGACCGGGAAAAGGTATTTTCTCGTTACCCCGATAGAGGCCGGGGATATAGAAAAACACCTTCTTAAGAAAAGTTCGGGAGAAATCGGACTGGGTTAGTAAATAAACTTAGAAAAAGGTGCCCAGAGTAAGGCTGTGGGTATCCCCGAGGTCGCCGTAGGGGATAAAGGCGTAATCAAAACTGAGACGGTTCCATTCTACTCCGAACCCTGTGTGAACCCCGCTTAAACCGTCCGTATCGGAGCGGCTCCCGTAACCTGCCCGGAGGGATAAAAGCCCGTGGATACGCCCCTCGGCCCCCAAGTTAAAACTGAAATCCCCGTCCAGGGGCTGGTTTATATCCGCCGCTACAATAACCGGGTACCCCGGCACATCCCACCCGGCCCCGGCCTTGAAATTCAGGGGAAGCCTTTTTCCTTTTATCGGCGGCCCTATGTTCTGGATCCCGGCGCCGAAAGTTATATCTTCCCTGAAGAAATACTTTGCGCCCAGATCTGCTCCGAAACCTCCGGCCTTCGAGTTATCAATACGCTGGTTTATTATCTTAACGCTGAGACCCGCGTCAAGCTTCCCGGAGATAATATTTCCGCCCCATCCCAGCATAAACGCGGTCTCCAGGCTGCTGAAGGTATCGGAAGTCTCAACCAGGTACCCCAGGGAATCCTCCCGGGTCCTATCCACACGGTCGGAGTAAAGGGCCATAGCTCCCGCAGAAAAGACCCCGAGGTTTCCCACAGGCTCGGCATAGGAGAAGAACGCGCAGTTCAGACCCTCAAAATAAAAGAGATGGGAAAATATAACGCCGCCCTCCTCAAGCCCTCCAAGTCCGGCCGGGTTACTGTAAAGACTTCCGGCTCCGGATGCCGAAGCCGCGTAAGCTCCACCCATTGCCGCCTCCCGCGCCAAGGGCTCTACCATAAGAAAACGGGCCGCCGAGGAACCGGCAGGCTCCGCGGAAGACCACCCGGCGGAAAGAACAAAAACGGCTATCAGGATCTTTCTCACCTTACCACCCCTATCTTCCCCGAAGAACTGTTCCCGTCACCGTCTGTTATAAGGTATATGTACATACCCATACCTACCCTTTCGCCGGAGCTGTTGCGCCCGTCCCATTCGGCCCTGCCGCTTAAACCGTCATTTGAGAGAGTCCCCGGTTTCAAGGCTTTTACCAGGCGTCCCGTAACGTCATAAATCTCTATAAGCGCGTTCTGACTGAGCCCCTGGAACTTGACCGTCCCCCTCACCGCCTCGGAGAACCTTACCGGGTTCGGATACACAACAGCCCCCCTGAGGTTATCGCTGTAGGATGAGCCTATAGCAAAAACCGAAAACCTCCTGACCTGAGCCGTGACAACCCCCCTGGAAATATCAGGGCCGTTATCGCCCCCGTCAGAGACAAGTTCCCAGGCGGAACTCCGCTCGTTCAGTCTGAGTATCCTGAGCGCCTCCACCGGTATGGAAGTCTCATCCTCCCTGCCGTCACCGTTTGTATCCAGGTAGGGTATCTCTATCCTTATGAACCCCTCAAAATCCCCGTACAACTCCTCTCCGGGTCCGTATGCGTCAAACCCCCGGAGGGAATACGCGACCACCCTCCCGTCGGGAAGTTTTCCTGTAGCCGTATCGGCTCTATCCTTCTCGGCCGCTCCGAGCTCCTCCGGCATCCGTATGGAAATCCTTGAGTTCTCAGAGAGAACTCCCGGGTCTATTATAACCCTGGTCCCGGGATCACCTGTAGCGGCGACCGTTCCGCCTGTACCCGCATCGACCACAGCCGTGACCGCTAAATCAGCGTATCCGGAGGCCTCCTGCGCCGTGACAAGGACCCTGTTATTTCCGGAAAACCCTCCCGCTGCCGTAAATACGGAAGAGACCTCCCCGGAAGCATCCGAGATAGCGGTAATCACGCTTAAAGAGCCGCTCCCCGTTATAACCTCAAAGCGCGCCTCCGCGCCCGATACCGGGTTTCCTTCCGAATCCTTTATGAGGGCTTTTATATCAGAGCTCTCCCCGGAGATTATCTCTGAAGGATGAGCGCTTACAAGCACCTCGGAGGGTATCGCCATTACCTCCGGCCCCTGCGAAAGAAGAACCGGGTCCCCGGAGGCGGCGGTCCCGTAGGAGTCATAAGACTCAAAATAATACCCGTACTCCGTCCCCGGAAGGCCAAGGCTGACAGAATAAGCGTATACAGCCCCGCTAAGGGGGTCTCCCTTAACGAGCTCCATCTCAAAGGGGCTCCCCTCTATCGCCTCACCGCCCCTTGTTATATGCACCCTGGGGTACCCCTGGGCCGGAGCCTGCCCGGCGGGGTTCTGAGCTCTCACCCTGTATTCAAAGACGGTATCTGTATCGCCTTCCGCGGGGCTTACTCCTGAGGATTCGTACCCGGGCTCTCCTGTCCAGGATAAGAGAGTTGGCGCATAAAGTGTTGCCGTTGTAACGACGGTTCCGTACAGGCTCGCGTGCCCGTCACTGTTATAGGCCCTGACCCTGTACGAGTAATCGGTGCCGCTATCAAGTCTCGTATCCGTATAGGATCTGGCGGTCCATTCCGCGTCCAGGTCCTTAAGCACTTTAACAGCCGTAAGAAAATCAGCGTCCGTTGACCTCTCAATACCCCAAACCGTGCCGTCCGGGTTCTGGTTCGACTCCCAGGTGAATGTGAGGCTTGAATACCCAACCGAGACGAAAGACGTATCCGCAGGCGGAGCCGCAAGGGTAAATACCTCCACGTCGTCAGAACGGCCTATTAACCCGAACTCGTTCCCTGAATAAACGTATCTCGTAAACCCGGTATTCGGGGTTAACCCTTCGGTCTCGTACCAGGTAGTGCTCCCCTGCCCGGAGAGGCTGGCAAGAAATACGTCCCCGGCTGAATCGTATATGTGGTAATAAGTCGCGCCGGCGGCAAGCTCCCACTCCCAGCGTATCGCTCCCGTTGATAGGGCTGCGCCGCGGAAATCCCCGGGGCTGCCGTATACGACCCCGGTATTGCCACCGTCAGAAAAATTCCAGTTGTATGTGTCTTCTATATGCTCTTTTCTCTCAGCCGGGAGACCTAGGCTGTGCTGCGCGTTTCCGGCATGAAACGAAGGTCCACTTTGAAGCCCAAGCTCCGACCAGGCGATAAGGAGTCTATCGTAATTTTCGTTTGAAAAAGATGTGTTACGTAGAAAATTCGTAAAGTTTGAGCAGTTTACGGGCTCCCATCCTGAGATATCACCGTAAAAACTTGAGGCCCCGTCAAACATCTCCGCCATATGCACGACGGAAGAAACATCCCAGTTGTTTAGATCCTGGTTAAATGAGGTTGCCCCGCTGAACATATTTCTTATGGAAGTTACGTTTGAGACATCCCATCCCCCGATATCCCGGTTAAAGGAAGTGGCGTCCTGGAACATATAACGCATATCTCCGACTGAGGATGTGACCCATTCGGAAATATCGCCATTAAAAGAAATGGCCCCGTCAAACATAGAATCCATCCTCTCAACAGACGAGACATCCCAGCCGTTTAAACTCTGGTTGAACTCAAGGGCTCCTTCAAACATATTCCTCATATCTGTGACCGTTGAGACATCCCAATCGGAGATATCCTGATTGAACTTAAGGGCATCCTCAAACATACTATCCATTGTCAGTACGGAGCCGAGGGTCCAGTCCCCTATATCCGAGTTAAACTCTCTTGCGTCAGAGAACATATCTTCCATATTTTCCACCGATGAGAGGACCCAGCCCGAAAGGTTTCCGTTAAACTCCCTCGCGCCATCAAACATCTGTTCCATATCGATTACTGATGATACATCCCAGTTATTAAGGTCCTGGTTGAAAACGCGGGCCCTGTAAAACATTCTGTACATATTCTCAACATTGGATACATCCCAGGCGGTATATTGATCACCTGGCCCCTCATTAACAACCATAGTATTCAGGGGTTTGTTAAATGCGCTGGCATTACCGAACATCTCATACATATTAGTCACATTTGAAGTATCCCAGGCGTTTATATCGCCGTCAAAGCTTGAAGCACCCCAAAACATTTGAAACATGTCAGTAACAGAAGAAACATCCCACCCGTTTAAGTCCTGGTTAAACTTGCTCGCGCCCCGGAACATCTGAGTCATCTCCTGAAGGCTTGAAGTATCCCACCCCCCTATCGGCTGGTTAAACTCGTCCGCCCCGTAAAACATCCTGGACATATCGGTAACCTGAGAAGTATTCCAGGAGCTTATATCGCTGTTAAACTCCCTGGCATTATAAAACATCCGGTTCATATCGGTAACCTGAGAAACATTCCAGGAACTAATATCCCCGTTAAAAATTTCGGCAGCATTAAACATCTGGCTCATATCGGTAACCTGCGAGGTATTCCAGGTGCTTATATCACCGTCAAAAACATAATTATTATAGAACATACTCCCCATATTCGTGACCTGCGAGGTATCCCACCCGCTTAAATCACCGTTAAAACCAAATGCTCCATGAAACATATCATACATATCCGTCACATTGGCCGAGGCCTCGTCAAAGAAATCAGCGGCGGTAAATGATGAGATATTGGTCGCGCCCATAAACATATTCCTAGCGCTTGTTATACCCGTTACTCCCGGAGAGACCGGGGTTAGTATATCCCTCAAACGGGCAGGAGTACCTCCGGGGTGAAAACTTATCCGGCTTGCCTCGCCCCGGAGCATTATTGTATATGTTCCCGCCGCGGCGTAGGAATTGGAGGGAAAAAGTGGGGTCCCGTCAGCTATACTGGTAAAACCCTCTCCGACCCCCCAGTCTATCTCCAAGCCCGAAGCATCGGCAACATGAAAAGAAAAGGACTGGTTTGCTCCTGTAGTCTGGATTGTGAATATAAACGGGGCGTGAAGCGTAACGGTGGAGACGTTCACGTAATCTGTAAGAACCCCGTCATTATTATAAGCCGCAACCCTGTAATAATAAGTGGTTGAATACACCAGCCCCGTATCAGGGTAAAATGTATCCTTATGATCATCTTCAATATCAAAGAGCGGTTCCAGGTTCTGAGTAAAACTGACAGTAGAGCGCTCAAGCCTCCATCTCGTATATCCGGGGTTATCCCCCGATGTCCAGTTTACTGTAAGGCTGTCAAAAGTAACCTCGGAAACCCAGGCTGATGTAGACGGAGCCGCGAGAGTATAAAAGGTTGCCGGGGGGGAGAGGGGACCGTAACCTGCTGAGTTATAGGCCCTTATGTACCTGCCGTAGGGGGTATTAGGGCTTAACCCCGTCTCCTCGTACTCCACTGCGTCACCCGGCTCGGCGACTACGCTGCTGTCAGTAGCCCGGTAGAGCGTATAACCGTCCGACCCCTCTGCCGGGTCCCATCTCCAGGTAATTGACTCTGCCGTAACCGCTGCCGTTGAAAGATATGCCGACTGCCCCGGATAAGTCCTTACTGAAATCTCAGGAGAGTAAAACCCGGTATTTATCACGGTATCGTTATTTACCGCGTACACCCTGTAATAGTATGTGCCCCCCGCCAAAAGCCCGGTATCTGTAAATTCTATGCCGGAAGTGGATACTGCCGTATGATAGGAGGCAAACTCGTCTGTTGACCTTCTAAGTTCGTATAAGTAAGCACCAGAATCGTTCCAGGAAATTTCGGCGGTGGAAGAACTGAACGCCACTGCGTCAACGGTATCGGGTGGAATAGCGAGAGTATATACCTGCGCAATATCAGAAGGATCGGATAACCCTCCCTCGCCTCCTGCCCTTACATACCTTGAGTACTCCGTATTGGGGGCAAGCCCGTCGGTCTCATACCAGGTTGTCGTTCCCTGCCCTTCAAGGCCCGCGAGAAACTCATCATCCGAAACCCTGTATATGTAATAGTAGGTAGCGTACGAAGTTATATCCCACTCCCATTTTATAGAGTAACTTGACTGGGCAATACCATATAACCCCTCCGGTTCTAAGGGGGGATACCAAAGCCCGGTATCGCCGCCGTCTGTTATCGTCCACCCGAAGGTATCTTTTATATACTGCCTCCGGTCTGCGGGCAGCCCCAGGCTGTATGTTGCGTTTCCTGCGTTAAATGAAAGATCGCTGTTTA
>SLGR01000177.1 GCA_007136585.1 Candidatus Sumerlaeota bacterium
ATATCAGTTCCGGATATATGGGTGATCTCGGGTTTACGGTTATGGCTGGGACAGTGGTAGCTTTCTGATGTTTAAGTTCTTAAAAGTATTGTTAATTTCGCCGTTTATTGGTTTTTTTCTCTTTGATCCGGCCTTGCCGGCCGGAAACAGAGGCCCACGTGAGGAGCTCAGCGCAAGAAGAGGAAGACCCTCGGATTACGAGGTCTCGGAAGATGATATGGTCGTTACCTTTATTGATGTCGGCCAGGGTAACGCGGTTCTTGTTGAAGCTCCTTCCGGAAAGACTCTTCTTTACGATGCCGGAGGGCGTCCGGAATGGATGACCTCCTCCTGGGACCCGGGAATGGAGATCGTGGTTCCTTTTTTGCGGGAACTGGAAATAGAGAGGATAGATTACGCGGTGATGTCCCACGCTCACGGGGACCATATCGGCGGATTCCCGGCAGTTTTATATAACTTTGATGTAGGGGAGTTTATTGATCCGGGGTTTCCCCACCAGAGCAGCCTATATGAGGAACTGCTTGAAATAGTTGAAGAGCTTGAGATTACCTACAGGGTCCTGAGAGAAGGGGACGGGGAGAAGATAGACCTAGGGGAAGAGATCAGGGTTGAGATACTCTCTCCGCCTTCCGATCATTATTTCCGCGGCACAAACTCGGATGCAAATAACAGCTCAATACTTATGCGGATAATTTACGGGGAGGTAAGTTTTCTTCTTACCGGCGACTTGGAGGAGAGAGGGGAGGAGTACGCTGTAAGGGAGCACCGCGGGCGTCTTGCTTCGAATGTGCTTCAGGTGGGGCATCACGGCTCCCATACCTCTTCAACCAGGCCGTTTCTTCAGCAGGTGCAGCCGGAGGTTGCCGTAATACCCGTTGGGGCCAGGAACGTTTACGGGCATCCCCGCCCTGAGGTTCTCTCCAACCTGGAGAGGGTAGGGGCGGAGGTTTACCGGACAGACCAGGACGGGCACGTCACTATATATACCGACGGAGAAGTCTTTGTGGTTGAGACAAGCCAGTAATACCGTGAATAAGAAAATTTACTTATTCTTTTATCGGGTTATATTATTTGTGTTTTGAATAAAACGGAGAATAGTCAATGAAAAAACATATTATTAGAGATTTATGTATCCTGACTCAGGTTTTTCTCTTATGCTTGTCTGCTTCGTCATCACACGCTGCTAGCCCGGGAGATGTTGTTATCAACGAGATTGCCTGGCGGACCGGGGCCGGCGCGGGTTATATATGGATAGAGCTATATAATAATACGGATGGGGATATTAACCTTACGAACTGGGTTATCAGACGGGAACGGGACGGAAAGGAAGTAATATTTGCTGATGACCCTGCCGCTCCCGGTGTAAACCTGAATAACTCTACCATAACCTCCGGCGGTTACTTTATTATAGAACGGATCGCCGCTGCGGGAGATTCCCCTTCTATCGCTGATATAACCGGTGATTTTCAATCAAGCGAATTCTGGAATTATCTCCAGATGGCAGGAGAACATCTGATATTAAAAGACTGCCAGAATAATATTATTGACGAGGTAGACTGTTCTGGGGGGTGGTTTGCCGGAGACAATGATTTCAGTATGAGTATGGAGAGAATTCTTCCGGAGGGGGAGAGTAATTCCCCCCTGAACTGGGCCACATACGACCCCGACTTAGAAGCTCCCTTCGCCGAAGATAATGACGGTAACCCTATACTCGGAACCCCGGGAACTCAAAATAGTGTTCATGGACTTGCTTTTGATCCTCCCGATCGTCCTGAAAAGGCGCTCAATATACAGGATTCTCCCTTCTTTCCGCGGGGCGATAATACGCCGGAAGAGTCCCGTATAGCCTACAGGAATACTAAGGGTAAAACGGTTTATGCTACTCTGACAGTTTTTGATGTTAACGGATACAAGGTGCGCAGCCTGCTTCGTTATCAGGAGCTTCTCACGGATGAATGGGATTTCATAATATGGAGCGGGGAGGATGATTACGGGAATATTCTCCCAATGGGGGTTTACGTGGTGAGGCTGGAACTTGATCCGGCGGACGGAAGCGGAAGCACCGTGAGGCAGGCCCCGGTGGTTGTGGGGAGGAAGTTCTGATGAGAAATAAACAGAGAGCCACACGTATTGCCCTCGGGGGCGTTATAATATTTCTTTTAAGCTGTTCTTTTCTCCGGGCGGCTTTTGAGTTCAAGGAAAGAGGCGGGAGAAGCACCGCCCTGGGCGGGGCGTATACTGCCGTTTCTGATGATGCCGAAGGGGTATGGTGGAACCCGGCCGGTATCAGGCTTGCGAGAACCATCCAGGTAGATACATCTTATACGGCTCTTTACGGGATGAGTGACCTTGCCCTTATTAACTTTGCGGCGGTCGTCCCGACTCTCTACGCCGGTACCTGGGGGCTCGGGTACTCCTCTTTCGGTTTCTCGGATTACAGGGAGACCGATCTGAGGCTTTCCTTCGCTACGGGGCTCAGGGAGGGGATATACTTCGGCACAAACCTTAAGAGCAGCAGCGTGAAAATCGGTTCCGGAGGCGGGTCGGGGGGCGTATTTGCCGTAGACGCGGGTTTTCTGGGTAATATAACCGAAAATTACAGTATCGGG
>SLGR01000211.1 GCA_007136585.1 Candidatus Sumerlaeota bacterium
CAAAAACCCGGCCTTCTCCGAGAGAAACCTCCTGAAGTTTTTTCGGAAGACCTCTGAAGAGAAGTTTTCGGCCCTGCCCCTCGCCGCTTCCGGGCTAAGCCCCATACCCTCAAACTCCTCCACCGCCCCGTTAAGGGCCGACGGGCTCTGGCGGTAAAAATAGAGCCCTGTCTCCCCGTTAATAACGCTCTCGGTTGCTCCCCCCTCACCGAAAGCTATGACAGGGGCCCCGCAGGACATCGCCTCAACCGGGACTATGCCGAAATCCTCTTTACCGGGGAAAAGAAGCGCGCGGCACCGCCTGTAATTATCCCTGAGAACCTCCGCGGGAGCCCAGTCGTAAAACTCTATCTTTCCGGAAGCCTTTTTACGGAGCTTTTCCCCCTCGGGACCGGAGCCGATGACCTTCAGCCTTCTTCCGTTTCGGTTGAAAGCCTCAACCGCCGTATCTATTCTTTTGTACGGTACAAGCGAGCTGACTATGAGGTAGAAATCCTCGCGGGTTTCCTCATCCGGGGGGGTATAATACCCTGTATCAACGGGGGGGTATATCACCTCGGAACCCCGCCCGTAAAGCCTGCTTATCCTCTCCGCCGTTGTCCGGGAATTTGCTATAAAATAATCCACGTTCCGCGAAGCCCGCCTGTCGGCGTACCGCAGCCAGGGCCTGACCCCCCTCATAAGCCCATAGAGGACCGGGGATTTCCCGGGGCTGAAGTAATGGGAGAACATATCCCAGATATACCGCATAGGGGTATGGCAGTAGCATATATGCATCCCTCCCTTCTTCGCCCTGACATTCTTCGCTACACAGTGAGAGGTGGATATGACCAGATCGTACCCCCCCGTATCAAGGGTCTTTACAAGCAGGGGCATAAGGGGCAGGTAGTACCTGTAGTATCTCACCCCGAGCGGGAGGCGCTGAAGGAGGGAACTCCTTATAGACCGCTCCTCAATTATCCCGGAGACGCTCCCGGGGATATGGACCATTGTGTAAAGCGGGGCTTCAGGGAAAATCCGGCAGATCTCCTCAAGGACCTTCTCTCCCCCGCGCATACCCGTCAGCCAATCCTGCACAAGCGCTGTTTTCATTCTCTCAGCTTAACTCCCTCTCCATATTCCTTATATACTTCTCATAGGAAAAAATTTCTTCCGCGCGACGGCGCCCTCCCCGGACGGCCGCTTTTCTTTTCTCCGGGTTCCGGCAGAGATCCTCCATGAGGGCCCCCAGGGTTTCCGCATCCCCCGCCGGATAGATAAAGCCGCTCTCACCCTGGGTTATTATCTCCCTGACACCTCCCGTATCAGAGGCTATTACAGTTACCCCGCAGGAGAGAGCCTCAATGATGACAGTGGGCAGGGAATCCGGGATAACGGAGGTATGAACCAGTATATCAAAATCCTTTATAAGAGAAAGCGGCTCATCCGAATACCCCGTAAAGAAAACCCTGTCTCTCAGTCCCGCGGTCTCAGCCATCTCTTTTAACTGCGAAAAATACCCCTTCTCCTCCTCCGGCGCATCCCCCGCTACCGCAAAGAAAAAATCCCCGTCAGCTCTTTCGTTTAGAATCCCGGCCGCCCGGATAAATATATGCGGGGCCTTGACCCGGGATATCCTCCCCGCCCACCCGTATACGAGTTTACCGGATCCAATGGAATATTTTTTCCTGAGACGGGGTTTTACCTGGCTCTCCCGTACCCCGTTATAGACCACCCTGAGCCCGGAAGCTCTCCCCGTACCTGAAGAAAGACTCTTCCTTACGGCCTCCGAGACGCAGAGAATTTTTTCGGGAAAAACAAGGGCAAACAGACGTATCAGGCGCGCCGCGCCTGGTGAAAAATTCGCCGAGACGTTTACTATATCGTGAAACCTCCAGAAGATTTTCCTCCGGGATAAGAAAGCGCTTAACGACCCCAGGATATGCGTCTCTACCGTATTTGAAAAGAGAATATCTATCCTATTCTTCAGGATAAACCCCGTGAGTGAGGCCGCAAAGACAGCCAGTCGAGGCCCCGCCCCAACCAGGTAACCCGGACCGAAATCCTCCCTCCGCACATTCAGAACCCGCTCCGGAAGGCTGATTACCCGGAGGTTGACCCCCATCTTCTGAGCCGCCCTGTAAACCACGCCCCTGCGGCAGGTCAGAAGGTACAGGGTGAACCGGTCTTTATCAATCCCCGCTATTAAATCCAGGAGGACTTTCTGGGCCCCGCCGTACTCGTAATCCTGGTCTATAAAAAGTATCCTTTTCTTCATCACTTAATCATATCCTCATAAGCGGCATATGTTTTCTCAGCCACCGCTTCCCAGGAGAACTCTCTAAGAACCCTCTCTCTCCCTTTCTCTCCCAGGCGCGACCTTAAACCCGGATCCGAGGCCAGGGTTCTGATCTTCTCAGCAAGCTCCGGAACGCAGAGTTCACTGAATACCCATCCCCCCTCTCCTATAACCCCGGGTATCCCCCCGCTTGAGGATCCTATAACAGCAGCCCCGCAGGACATCGCCTCAAGGAGAACCCGCCCGAACTTTTCCTTGAGCCCCTTAAAGGTTACTGACGGAAGCACAAATATATCCATAAGGCTCAGATAATCAGGCATAAGAAGGTG
>SLGR01000122.1 GCA_007136585.1 Candidatus Sumerlaeota bacterium
CTCATTGATATCCCCGCTATGCTCCCCAGAAGGCTCCCTATGAAAATAGTCCAGAAGAGACCACCCGGACCGGTGAAAGCCCCTATACCCATCATAAGCTTCACATCACCCATACCCATAGCCTCTTTGCCCAGAGCTTTGGTTCCGGCGTATCTTATCAGCCAGATCACGAAGCCTCCTATTATCAATCCGGCAGCCGAATGAAAAATACCAGCGTAACCCTGCGAGGGGAGAAAACCGTTTAACGGAGCAAAGATTATCCCTGCTCCCATAAGCGGGTATGATACCTGCGGCGCGATTATCTGATAATCAATATCTATAACCGATATTATCACCAGGGCAAGTCCGAAAAGAGTAAATATCCCCGCCGTAAGAGAGGGGCCGAACCTTACAAACCACGAGAGAGTAACAAGAGCGGTAAGAAGTTCTATAAGGGGATACCTGAAACTGAACCCCGAACCGCAGAAGGCGCACTTTCCCTTCAATATGAAATAACTGAGTACCGGAAGGTTCAGGTACCAGGGGACGGGGCGCATGCAGGATGTGCAGAAAGAACCGGGGCGGACAATGGATATATCCCTCGGTATTCTCCATATGCAGACATTGGCGAAACTTCCGAGAAGAAGCCCGAAAACAAAGGCAGAGATTAAAACAGCAGCGCTCATAACATCTTATTCTTCCGGCAGAAAGGATTTATGGTGCTCAGCGTGACGGTCCATCCCTAGCCTCCCGTAAACCTCTGCCAGCAGCCTCCGCGCCCTCCTGTGTCCCGGTGTTACTGAAATAACGAACTCCATATCCTCCAACCCCTTCTCAACCTGGCCCAAGCTGAAGTAAGCAAGGGCTCTGCTGTAATATAACCCAACACTGCTGTAAGTTTCAAGGGCTTTTCCGAAAGCCTCCACGGATTCAGCGTAGGAACCTTTCCTGTAAAGGGCCCTTCCCCGGAGAAAATAAATTTTTCCCGGAAGAAGCGCCCAGGATGCCCCCTCTGAGGAAAGATGAGCCGCCGAGCCGTAATTACCCGCTTTAAACTCTCTGGCGGCTCTCTCGTGCATAACCTGGGAAACAGTTATGAGAAAGGCTATGGCAAAGGCCGATACTCCCAGGATATAAGAAAGGAATTTTACGGATCTCTTCTCTGCCCCCTCCGGTACGGACGCCCTTACGGAGGCACCCATAAAAACCGCCAGCGGGAACAGGGTCTCGGGCCTGTGCAGGGGAAAACCGAAGAACGCGCTTACAAGCAGTCCCGCGGATCCGGCAGCTACCGGAGCTATGAAATTTCTGTCTGAAAAATCAGCGTTTTTCACCCAGCAGAGTATAAGCCAGATAAATATAAGAAGCCCCGGGAACCCTCTCTCGGCCAGCATATGCATATACTCGTTATTAGCCCTTTCCGGGGTGGCAGCCCTGGACGGGAGGCCCAGGGGTTCATTCCGCAGGACTCTTGACTGGTAGTAGGGATAAAGACGGGCGAAAGTCCCTGTTCCCTGCCCCGTAACGGGAGCATCCCGGAACATCTCTAACCCCGCCTCCCACATCAGAAGTCTCGGTCTCAGATGCCTCTCAGAAATATTTTCACGGTTTACGAAAACAAAGACCGAGGCGCCGAGCGCTCCGGCCGCCGCGATAAGAGCGTAACTTCTACTTATCTTACCTCTTTTCAGAATGAACATAACGGAAATAGCAGCCGCAGCAGCCGGGAGGCTCCGCCAGGACCTTGCAAGGAGAAGAGTCCATACCCCCAGGGCTCCGGAAATAAGGTAAAAGGTCTTCATTTTTTTTATCCCGGAGAAAAGAAAAGGTATAAAAAGAATAAGAAAATCAGCCACGTAGGTCCTGTTTCCGAGAGTGGAAAAAGGAACCCGGGCGGTGCCCCTGAACTTTTCCAGTACCGATGCGGGGAAGTAGTACTGAATGATTGAGTATAAACTTACCGCAAAAACCCCCGCAGCCGCCGCGGTTATTATACCCTTTCTATCCTGAAACCCGCCCCCGGAGCCTGATATTATCATAAGTATAAGAAGCGCCGCTCCCAGCCCCAGTATATTTCCCGAAGCAAACTCAAGGCGGGACTGGAGGGCCAGGGAAAGAAATGCCCAGGTTATCAGAGCCCCGGCCGGGTATTTAAGGGGGCTGTTTCTCAGGGCTCCTATACCCGGCCCGAAAATCAGAAGAACCCCCAGGTAAACCGCTGCTACAACAGTCTTCGGGGCATAAAATGAGTCAAAAAAAAGACCCGTAAAAACCACCCCCACCAAAAAAACAAATAAAGGGGGTCGGAGTATAACTTTATAACTTATTGGGTTTGCCATAAGTTTTATAAGATTTAATAGCCATACTGAATGTTCTATTGAAATACCTTCCGGTTTCAGAATATCCGTATCCGCTACTGCAAATCTCCGCCATCGCTTTATGCCTGATTTTACTTATTTTCCTATCCCGGCTTTTTCCTTTAAGATCCTTAACGGTAAAACCGCTTCCCCGGCAGCATTCTTCCGCGATCTCTTTCATACTTCTTCTATCTTTGAGGTTTTCGGGGTCTCCCCTGTCATTTTCCTTATTCAGGCTTTTTCTTAACTC
>SLGR01000232.1 GCA_007136585.1 Candidatus Sumerlaeota bacterium
CGTCCTTGCAAAGGATATAAGGGGGTTTTTCAGGGATACCAGCCAGTGGACCCAGACCCTTCTTATACTTGCACTCATTGTAATCTATATAGTTAACATACATAAACTTCCTCTTGATATGGTCCCGTTCTCAAATATTATTGTCGCTTTTCTTAATATAGGGATGGTCTGCTTTGTTATGGCCGCGGTTGGGCTCAGGTTCGCTTTCAGCAGCATAAGCCTGGAGGGCCCTTACTTCTGGATACTACTTGGCTCCCCTTACGGGATTGAGAAAGTGGTCCGGACAAAGTTCCTGGAGAATATCATACCTGTGATGGTTCTGGGGCTTATCCTGATAAGTGTTTCAAATCATCTTCTGGAAGCGGCATTCTCCCTGCGTATAGTCTCTACCGCCGCGGTTTTTGCGGGAGGGGTTTCAATGAGCTGCCTGGCTATGGGGATGGGGTGCGTATACCCCAGGTTTGATGCCCGCGGCCCGGCGGATATAGAGACTTCCTGGGGGGCTGTTATGTATATGACGGCCTGTTTTTTCTATATAGCGCTTACTCTCGGGCTCCTGGGGATATGGGGCCGGGAGTTCTTTATATACAGCGTTACGGGATCCCCTGTCTCCGGCAGGGTGTATCTCCCGGTCGTTGCGGGACTCTTCATTCTTAACTTAGCCGCCTGCATACTTCCAATGAAGGCGGGGATCTCAAGAATCAGGAAGGCGGAGTCTCTCTGAGAGTATTTATCCGGGGCGGGTATATTTGCTATAATGCGCGTATCCCGGTTCCGGGTTCCGGTGAGGTTCCGGAGCTGGGAAACGGAGTTTTTAAGAGAGGAGGTTTAAGTTGTCAGAAAATAATATTTTAAAGAATAAAGGCGGGGCCGGGATCTCGGACAGCCGCTTCCGTCAGGAGATGATGAGATGCCAGTACTGCGAGGAGAAACCCTGCCGCGACGGGTGTCCTGCCGGGTGTTCCCCTGCGGATTTCATAATGGCCGCAAGGGGTATGAAAGAGAGCGATATCCTCCGCGCCGCGGCTATAATAATGAAAAACAATCCCCTGGGCGGGGTCTGCGGTGAGGTATGCCCGGATAAGCACTGTATGGCAGAATGCTCAAGGAAACTCTTTGATTCCCCGGTGATGATCCCCGATTTGCAGGCGGAGATAATCAGGAGGGCCTCAGAGCTGGGGGGTATCCCTGGTATGCTCAAGCCTATGCCCGGAGGGAAAAGGGTCGCAGTGATAGGGGCCGGACCCGCCGGGCTGGGGGCCGCGGCCCTGCTTGCCCAGAAAGGCTTCAGCGTAACAATCTACGAAGGAAAAGATAAGCCGGGAGGGATGTGCAGGCTTATCCCTTCCCACAGGCTTGATGAGAAGACCCTTGAGGCGGATATAAGGTTTCTGAGGTCTCTGGGGGATATAGAGTTCCGCGAAAGTGCTCCTTTAGAGGATATATCCGGGGTCTCTTCCGCCTATGACGCCGTGATAATAGCCGCGGGGCTCTGGGATCCGGTGATGCCGGGTGCGGTGAACCAGGAGTATGGAGCGGATTCTGTGAGTTATCTCTCCAACCCTTCCTCGTACAGTTTCACGGGCCGGGTAGGGGTTATAGGAGGCGGGGCCACTGCCCTTGACTGCGCGGTTACGGCCAGGATAAACGGAGCTAAAGAGGTGGAGATGATCGCTCTTGAGACCCTGGCGGAGCTTCCTCTTACCGTCCGGGAGAGGGAGGAGATGCTTGAGTACGGGGTTGAGTTTACCGGCAGGACCAGGGTCAGCGGAATTAAAGTATCCGGCGGAGAGGTAACCGGGATCGATACCCTGAGGGTCAGCCTTGACCCGGGAACTCCTTTCAGCCTTGATGCCTTGAGCGATATGGAAGGTTCCGCCCAGTCCCGTGATGATATAAAACACGTGATAATAGCCGCGGGGAACAGGGCGGCGCTCCCCGGGGGAAAAGCTGATAACGTCTTTATGGCAGGGGACTGCCTGAGCGGCCCCTCCACGGTAGTGGAGGCGGTCTCCTCAGGGAAGAACGCCGCCGTTGAGGCGGCGGCTTTCCTGGAAGGCTCCCCGCCCCCGGAGGTTGAGAAAAAAACGAGAAACAGTAACGCGCTTCCGGGGTTTGTCCCGGCTCCTGTCAGTCTGGAAACTGATTTCTTCGGGTGTAAGATAACCACCCCGTTCCTTCTTTCGGCGGCCCCTCCCTCGGACGGGTACGAACAGATGAAGAAGGCCTACGAGGCAGGCTGGAGCGGCGGGGTGATGAAGACCTCTTTCTCCTCGGGGCCCATACATATACCCTCGGAGTATATGCACGGGTTCGGGGACCGGACCTACGGGAACTGCGATAACGTTTCCGGGCACCTTCTTGAGAGGGTATGCGGGGAGATAGAGACCCTGGTGAAAGAGTTTCCCGATAGGCTTACCATAGGGTCTACAGGGGGGCCTGTAACCGGGGATGACGAATCGGACAGGAGAGCCTGGCAGGCCAACACCAGGAAACTTGAGGAGGCCGGAGCGATGGCGGTAGAGTACTCTCTTTCCTGTCCCCAGGGGGGAGAGGGGACGGAAGGAGATATTGTCTCGCA
>SLGR01000110.1 GCA_007136585.1 Candidatus Sumerlaeota bacterium
TAGAAAAATTAACTTTTTCGCGAGGTGTAGCTAAAGAAGATATGCTTGAATTCGCGGCGCTTATTACTTTACGTTCAAGCGCCGAAGATGTTGAAAAGGCTTTGAGCTCGGGGTTGTTTCGATATATCAGGATAGGAAAGATAGGAGCTCCTGAAAAAGAGGTGGAAGATGGCGCTTTCAACGGTAAAAATACCGCTGATCTTTTAGACGAAACATACAGTAAGGCCACTGATTTCATAAGGCAGTCTTCAGAGGATATCAGGGAAAATAGGCCTGTCGACGAAGGGTGGGCCCGTCGTATTGTCGTCGGCATGGTCGGATCTCTGCTTGGCAACAGAGACCTGTTGCGAGTTCTTACTTCTGTCAAAAGTCATGATGAAGCTACTTTTGTTCACGAAGTTAACGTGGCGATCCTTACGCTCATGCAGGCCGAGGCGCTTGGCATTGAGGGGGAGGAACTCAAGGAGATCGGGGTGACCTCGCTTTTGCATGACGCTGGAAAACTGGCCGTAGCGTCGAGTATTATGCAAAAAGAGACGCTTCTTACTGACGAGGAAAGGATGATCATGGAAAGACATGCTCTCGATGGGGCCAAGATACTTCTAGAGACCCCGGGAGTGGGTATCTTTCCCCCCTTGGTCTCTTTCGAACATCATATGGGGTATGACATGAGTGGTTTTCCCAAAAAGATGTATGGGAGAGGAATAAATCTTGTTGCTATGATCATCGCCATATCCGATCGCTATGACGCCTTAAGAAGCAATAGCCCGGGGCGCAAAGGCCTGAAGCCCGAGGAAGTTTACTCCAGAATGATAGATCAGTCTGGAAAGTTCTTTCACCCGGACCTTCTTGAAAATTTTTTCCGCATAATTGGGGTCTATCCTCCGGGTACGCTGGTTGAGATGGATACCGGAGAGTTGGGCATTGTTGTAAAGGAGAACGCGGAGGATGTTGAAAGGCCCGTTGTAGAGGTTGTTTATGATCCTTCGGGTGAGAGGGTGCCGTCTCCGTATTTCGCCGATCTTACCGAAAAGAACGGCCGAGGAGATTATCTAAAGTCCATATTAAGATCTGTATCCCCGCGAGAGGAAGACAGTGCTCAAAAAGCGTGATAGCGTTGTCAAAGCCTTGGTATCTAAGGGGTTCCCCACAGAATAGAACTTGGCAATGGGCGTGACAGCAACCGAAAGGGACGCCGTCTTCCCCATGGGGGAAGAGACCAAGGAACTTCAATACCAAAGTGCCCATTATCTTGACACTACTCCAGCCATAAAGGCGTGGACTATTTTGGGCGGACGATGTAGAATGGTCCCGTAAGGTTGACGGCAGGCAGGTGTTTGCCGAAAAATGAAAGGAGGTATTTATGGGCACTAAGGGAAAGTCGATAATAGGTATCGATCTCAGTGAACTCCTGACCCTTCTTAACAAAGCTTTTTCAGACGAATGGCTGGCGTATTACCAGTACTGGATAGGGTCAAAGATCGTAAAGGGTCCCATGAAGGAGGCCATTATAGCCGAGCTTATTCAGCACTCATCCGATGAATTGAGGCACTCGGAAATGCTTACGACCCGTATAATCCAACTTGGAGGAACCCCACCAATAAGGCCGGAGGACTGGTACAAACTTACGAATTGCGGATACGACGCCCCGGAAGATCCTTTTGTCAGACCTGTTCTTGAACAGAACATAAAGGGCGAGCAGTGCGCGATATCCACGTATCAGAATATGCTGGATATTACCAGGGACAAGGACCCTATTACCTACAATATGGTCGTCCAGATACTCCAGGACGAGGTGGAGCACGAGGAGGACCTTCAGAGTCTTCTTGAGGACCTGGAAGTCATAATGACAACAGGGGCGAAATAAATTTGTGACCGTCGGGTTCAGATCCACATAGGCGGGTTCCATCGCCGCGATCGGTACCGCTGGGATATCCTTTTGTGGGCAAATCCGCTTTTTTCTCGAGGGTATTGACAGGTGAAGAGTTCTGAATAAGGCCTCGGGAGGCCTATCGGGGCGCCTGGCGAGAGGGCGCGGTAAGCAAGGTCTATTTTGCCTAAGACCTTATAAGGTATTTTGAAGTTGTCTTATGTGTCCGGAACGCGCACAATGACGATTCGTTGGTTCTGAGTGGAAGATGATAAAATAAAGGGAGGGAACGCGATATGCACAGCTACAGAGATCTCGGGCTTACGCCCACAAAGGATATGTACATTAAAGCGGTAGACGGCAAGTATGCCATACCCGGCTACAATTTCAATAATCTGGAACAGCTTCAAGCGATAATGAACGCGTGTATCGAGACCAGTTCGCCAGTTATACTTCAGGTATCATCCGGGGCACGGAAATACGCTAACCAGATTTTATTGAGGCACTTGGCGCGCGGGGCCATGGAACTCGTGAAAGAAGCGGGGTCCAGTATACCTGTCGCTTTGCATCTTGACCATGGAGATACATTTGAGTTGTGTGTTTCATGTATAGAGACGGGTTTTTCTTCCGTCATGATTGACGGATCATCACATTCCTTCGAGGACAATATTGCCCTTACGAAAAAGGTAGTGGAATACGCCCA
>SLGR01000184.1 GCA_007136585.1 Candidatus Sumerlaeota bacterium
CAGCAGGATTCTCTTGAGGGTTTCTACAGGGCCTGGAATAACGGAGATGAGGACGGGGTAGTCAGGATTATAAGTTCCGGGGTAGAGGAAGTTGTGAGCTATGACTGCGGGAAGGAACATAAGGTTAATATACAGATATGCTCCCAGCGGTTGAACCTGCGCCAGTTCAAGTATCTTACCGATGCGGATAATATAGACGAACTTCCGCTGCGGTTGGGGGATGAGATGGCGCATCACTCAATGATCTTTCTTGATGCCGAACTTGCCTCTGAACCCGGGACCGCTCTCCGGGCCGGGCGCCTTGAACCCGGAGATGTTGTTTTTACAATTATACGAGACAACAGGGATATAGGTTTTTATCTTTCCTATCTGCTGGGAGCCAGAAAAGACGGAGAGGTAGTGCCTCTTTCGGCTAATGTTGAGGATATAAAAGAAACCCGGGAAGGGCTGGAGGTGATAGTGAGGTTCGGACCTTCAATACTGGGCAGAGTGATTATTGACCCACGCTCACGGGTAGGGGTTATAAAAAATGAGACATCATTCAGTCTCCACCGCTTTTTTTACCCGGCGCTGGCAGCTGCGGCGTTGTTTGCGGCCTATTACATACTCAGAAGTTTATAGAGAGAGGTTGTATCCGGGGCTTAAATCTTTTACTATCGTAAACTCCGGGCGGAAACATAGAAGTTGCCCGTCTGTTTAAGATGATTTTTCAGCAGCAATGTTAAACTTTTAAAGGATACAGGTTATGACGGAAGAAAAGAAGAAGGCAAAGTTAAAGGGAATTACCCGCGGAATGTTTTCAAAACGTTCGCAGAAGATTTTTCTGTGGTCTCTGGGAGCAGCCTTACTTATAGGTGTTTTCTCAGCATTTGCGATGAACGCGCTTCTTGGACGCATAATACATATGCGGCAGGAAGTGGCCATACCCGATATAGAGGGTATGCAGCTCAGCCAGGCACTTGATGTTCTGGCGGAGAATAATCTTTCGCTGATTAAAGTCGCCGAGAAATACGATGAGAGCATACCTGCCGGGAGCATAATATCACAGTCCCCGCCTCCGGGGCTGACTGTGCGCGAGGGAAGGGCTGTTGAGGCGGTCGTCTCCTCCGGGGGGAAAGTTGTTTTTATCCCTGATCTTACAGGAGAAGCTCTAAGGCAGGCGGAGCTTATGCTTCGGCAGTCTAATTTAGCTCTGGGAACACAGGTGAGGAGTTTTTCAAGTACGGTTGAGAGGGATCATATCATATCCCAGGACCCTCCGGCCGGCGATATCGCGGAACAGAACTCCTACGTTAATATTGTTGTCAGCCGAGGCCCCGACATGGAAGAGGAAGAACTTGAAATGGTTAGTCTCCTCGGGCTTAACGTGGGCAGAGTTGATATGGTCCTTGGCGGTCTGGGCCTGGAGGTTTCCCGGATCAGCGCAGTTGAGGATGAGGATTATCCGGAAGGGACCGTAGTGGAACAGTCCCCGGAGCCGGGGGAAACGGTTGAACCGGGAGATCCGGTCGAGATTGTTGTGACAAGGCGGCCGCGCATACAAAGGCAGGTACGTGATATACTCATAACTCACGAGGTAACTCAGTCCCGTGAGGACAGAAAAGTGAGGATAGTGCTTGAAGATGATATAGGTAACCGCGAGGTTTTTGAAGCCCTGCAGCCCGGCGGAAGCAGGATAGAGATACCGCTGAAGGTTCTGGGGGATGCCCGTTATACGGTTTACTATGATGATGTAGAGGTCGATGAAGTCCTTATGGAGGAAGAGGATCCGGCGGGCGAAGAGATGGAACCCTATCTTTTTGAGCTTGAAGGAGGAGGTGATTTTCCCTCTGAGTACCCGTTTATGCCTCCGGAAGAAGATGAGCGCTGATAAAAGTCCGTCTCTTTCCGTATCTGTTCTGAATATGGATTTTACCCGTCTGGCCGAGTCTATTAAGGCGGTTGAAGAGGCGGGGGCTGATTTTCTGCATCTGGATATTATGGACGGGCATTTTGTTGATAATATATCTTTTGGACCCGATATAGTTAAAGCGGTAAGTTCCGTAACCTCCGTTCCTATTCATACACATCTGATGATTGAAAACCCCGAGAAGTTCATTGAAAGGTTTTTTGAATCAGGTTCGGATACCGTTACCCTTCATGTAGAGACTCTGAACTCCGGTAATAGCTCCATACTCAGGATGAACCGCATTGGAGTTTCTCTTAACCCCGATATCCCGGTTTCCCGTCTGGAGCCGTATCTTGAGTTTTCGGAATCCGTGCTGGTGATGAGTGTTTTTGCAGGATTTGGCGGACAGGAGTTCATACCTGAGTCTCTTGATAGAATATCCGAGCTCTACCGGATAAGGGAAACCCGTAATTACGGATTTCGGATATCAGTAGACGGAGGAATAAACCCGGTTACGGCAGCTGAGTGCGTGAAAGCCGGAGCAGATGAGGTGGTAGCGGGGTCATATATCTCCCGTGCCGAAGATCCGGCTGAAGCACTAAAAAAGATACGAACGGCCTTAAGCGGCTGAAGGCGGCGCATAAGTGAGTATAGCCAGAAACCGGAGGGCCTACCACGAGTATG
>SLGR01000132.1 GCA_007136585.1 Candidatus Sumerlaeota bacterium
CCTGATCATTGAACTGAGAACAGCAAATTTCATAAGCTCAGGAATACCGGTTGATCTCTGAAGGACCTCAACTACCTCCAGCATCTTAGGACCGCGTCCGGTAAAATATTCCGTGAAACTCATATCTTCAGGCCCTTTACCGGGGTTACGGAGGAAGTAGAGGAAGTTATCAAAATATACCTGAGCCATTGGTCCGGAGACCCCCCTGTCAAATAAATCAGAGAGTCCCTGGTAAACCTCATCCTCCGCCTTAAGGTTCTTAGTTGAAATCTCTATCCCCGCATTTTTCAGTATCTTCATTCTTTTTTCTAATTCCTCCGTCCGGAGAAGATCGGGCTTATCAGGCGCAAGACGGGTTTCCACCGATTCGGAGACACTCCCCGAAATCTCGGCCTCATCAAGCAGTGAAATAAAGCTGCCGCTATCGGGAAGACGCCCGGCCTCCGCAAGGGCCAGCGCGTACCTTTCAATAAGCATCTTCTCGTATTTACGGAAACTCATAACAGACGGACACCTACCGGGAAAGGCTTTTTCTATAAGAACCCTGTTGAGCCTTTTGACCCTCTCTTTCTGCGCATCTGTAAGGTCCGCGTAACTTCTTCTCCTGAACCCCCTCGTCATCCTGGAAAGTTCCTCAAGTTCCCTGTCCTTTTTTACACCGAGTTCACTCCGGGCCTCGTCAAAAAACGAAGGGGCCTGTATTAGGTTATTTAGAATAGCTGCCGCATCTTCTCCGTCCCGGAACTCTGCCGGAAACCTCTGTCTCAACTTAAGACTGAGCGCGTTAACCAGGAGCTTCGGATCTTTCCCGCTTTCCGTAAACTCCTCCGCAAAAAAATCCGCGCTGTATCCGGAGGTTATATCAAGGGCTATGTTAAAAATCAGTTTTGGGTCGTATTCCAACCCCAGCTTCTCAAACTCTCCTGTAACCCACTCATAAGAAGCCCGCGCGGTGGAATGCTCGTGTTCTTCTACATCTACAGGATATTTCAGTTTTGATTCAGCGAGCTGTCCGAATATCATTGTCTTTCTGTAGCTGTTTACCGCTGTCTCTCCCCATAAGTTTCTTTCTTCTTCCGGGGCCGACTCCGCAAGTCTCCTGTAAATGGCCATAGCCCCGGAATCCGCAGTAAACTCACTCATAGAGAGAGTTCCGGTAAAAAGATGGATATTATGGGCAAGTTCGTGGGCAAGGATGCCTATAAAAACCTCCCGGGACCTTCCCCAGAGCCCCCCTGTTCCTATCCTGAGCCCGCAGTTTATCTCACTTCCGGGGGTAAAATGGGCGCCCTCCAGTATCTTTGATTTTAGAAACTCAAATTTTTCCACGGTTATACGTCCGGGGGATATATCCTGGTAAATTTTCAGAATCGCAAGCAGATATACCCGGAGCCATCTATCTCTCTCAACCTTATCCATCCCGAGAATTTCATTTATATCGAGGGAGTTTAAAATGATATCCAGGGCGTTTTCTACTGAGTCATTATCACTTGTAGAGTATTCCAGAAGAAACCCGTAATCCCGCTCTATCAGGTCTTTTATGAGCCCTGTTTCCTTACGGTAATTTTCAAGGGCTCTCTCAGCCAGCATATCAAGGTTAAGTTCCAGGGAGGTATCCTCTTCAAACTCCTCCCGTTTTTCCTTCAGGTTTCTCATAAAATGCCTGTAGAACCCGTCCGGTATCTCAGACCTGTGGAGATTATAAAACAGAGTTCTGAGTCTCTTAATTACAGCATTTAACTCGTACAGGTCATACTCAAAATCTTTCTCCTCCTCTAAAGCTCTCCGTCTTTTCTCCAATACGGAAAGGTACCGGTCAACCCGGCGCTGCCTCTCGTCTGTTACGCCTAACTCCACGAACCCCTCTGACGGGTCTTCCGAAACTCCGGGTATACTCTCTTCGGCCTTAAGGAAACTTTCACCCGGATATTCCTTCTCAGCCTCCCCGGGCTCCCGTTCCGTGATATCCCTTGCGGTCCTGCGGGAGATAACTCCTGATATATGCCTTCCCCCTATGAGCGCGGCGCCGGCAAAAAGGGCCGCCGCCGATACCAGGATCCCGGCTGTTCCGGCGGCAAATATAAGACCGGTTATACCGCCTGCAGCAATTACCGCCCCGGCAGCAGGCACGCGGTTACGGCTTATAAACCCCGCCAAACGGGAGACCGCTGTCACGCTCCGCCTCACGGGAAGCTCCATCTCTTCCACTCCAAGAAGAGCACTCTCAAACCTCTCATCCAGGATACGGTTCATCTCCTCCAGGGTCTCAATACGCCCGGGCTCCGAGGCAGTCTCGCCAAGCATCACCGTAAGCTCGGGGGAATACCCGAATATTATCTGCAGCCTCCCGAAGTCTTTTTTAGTGAGCAGTTCGGATATAAGTTTCCCGGGGTCAAGGGTGCGCTCACTACTGCTGAAGAGACCGCTTCTTTCAACCTGGCTTCTCACCGCATCGGGGCTGTAGAGGATCCGCGTACCCGCGGACTCCGCTACACCGAGAACTCCAAGCCCCAGCTCTTCCGAAAGTTTCC
>SLGR01000234.1 GCA_007136585.1 Candidatus Sumerlaeota bacterium
CCTACTATAAAATAAGGCATCGCGTACTGCTCCCGTCCGGCTTCTTCGCTCTCTTTCCTGAACTCCCGGATAAACCTTTCGTAGGCGGCGATTCCGGGTTTACCCATCAGATCCAGAACCTCCTTCCGGCAATGTTCCGGGGCGGTTGAGAGATGCCCGGGTATATGGCCTCGGCAGAGGCGCTTAATCAGACCGGGCTGGTTTAATGCGAGGTCGTGCCTGATACCTGTACTTACGAAAACATGTTTAACCCCCGGGACTCTCCCGGCAGCTTCCAGAAGAGAAGCATACTCCCCAGGTGAGGTATCCAGAACGGGGCATATACCGGGGTAAAGACAGCTTACGCGCCGGCACTTCCGAAGGGCCTCCCCGTCCCCGCACCTTAACCCGTACATATTCGCCGAGGGGCCTCCTATATCTGTAACCGTGCTTATACCCATTTTAGAGAGAGTCTCTACTTCTGATAAAACCGAACCCCGGCTCCGGGACTGCACGGTTTTCCCCTGGTGAAGAAAGATACTGCAGAACCTGCACCCCCCGGCGCACCCCCGGTGCGAGGTAACGGAGCCCCGGACCGTCTCAAGCGCCTCCACCCTCCCGCATAAAGGGTGCTCCCTGCGCCTGAATCCCGCCGAGTAGAGTTTATCCAGTTTCTCAGAAGAAAGAGGAAAAGATGGCGGGTTTATAAGAACCCCCATTCTATCTGCCCCCTGGAAGATCCTGCGGGCGGTAAAAGGGTTCATATTCTCATAGAGCGTCTTTGTCATCAGGCTGAACTTCCCGTGATCACGGGAGACCTCCTCGTGCGGCGGAAGTTCAAGACACCCTGAATACTTCTCCCTGCTCTCCGAAGCGTTCACCCTTACGGCCGTTCCCCTTACATCCCTTATCTCTCCGAGCGGAACCCCTTCCGAGAGCCGCCGCGTTATCTCTTCCAGCGCCCCTTCGGCGTTTCCGTAAACCAGCATATCGGCCTTTGAGTCAAGGAGAACCGACCGGCGGACCCTGTCCTGGTAGTAATCGTAATGCGAGACCCTTCTCAGGCTCGCCTCAACTCCCCCCAGGATAACCGGGACCCCGGGAAAGGCTTCCCGTATGCGGTTAGTGTATACTATGGTAGGAAGATACGGGCGTTTCACCTTACAGGATTCAGGGGCGTACGGGTCATCGCTCCGGATCTTCCTCTGGGCCGTGTATAGCGATACCATGGAATCAAGGTTTCCCGCAGTTACACCGAAAAAAAGACGTGGGCGTCCCAGGGCCCTGAAATCCTCCGGAGAGGACGGGTCGGGCCTGGATATAATCCCTGTGACCAGCCCCAGGGATTCAAGGAACCGCCCTATTAGAGCCGCCCCGAAAGAGGGATGGTCAACGTAGGCGTCGGCGGTTACGATTATTACATCCGCGCGGCGGGTTCCGCCCCTATTTAGATCAGAGAGGTTTACGGGCAGAAATCCGCGGTCTTCTCTCACCGGATACCGCCCCGCTTTTCCCCGTCAACTTCAAGGACCGCCCGGACCCTCTCCGGGACCGGGGGATGGCTGTATTCCAGGGCCACCTTGAACGGATGCGGGGTGAGGTTAGAGAGGTTATCCCGGGAGAGTCTTTTCAGGGCATCGGCAAAGACCCCCGGACCGGGTCCCGTCCCTGCCGCGAACCGGTCTGCCTCGTACTCGTTCCTGCGGGAGAGCGAGTTCTCAAGCACTGAAAGCAGAAAACTTACCGGGATATAGAGAAACCCGAAGAGTATTACCCCGGCATATACCGAGTGCTCGCGGATCCCGAAGGCCAGCGAAAGCCCGGGGCTCCAGAGAAAGAGTGAGAGCAGATAAAACATCAGCCCGGAGGTTATAACCGAAAGAACCATCCGCTGAAGTATATGTTTTTTCCTGTAATGCCCCACCTCGTGCGCCAGTACCGAGACAAGTTCGTCAGGGGGGTGTTTCTCTATGAGAGTATCAAAGAGAACTATCCTCCTGTTCTTTCCGAAACCGGTAAAAAAAGCGTTTGATTTTGAGGATCTCTTTGACCCGTCCATCTTAAAGATTCCGCTGTGAGCAAACGAGTTCCGTCTGGCGTACTCATTAATTTTCTCCTTAAGTTCCCCCTCTTCAAGCGGCTCGAACCTGTTAAAAAGAGGCATTATAACGGTAGGGGCTATATAAAGCGCAAAGAGCTGAAATAGCACCGCCAGGGCCCAGGCGTAGACCCAGGCCGCGGAGCCGGCGTTCTTAAAAAACCAGAGTATTCCCGCAAGAAGCGGGGCTCCCAGGGCGGCAGTAAGTACCCAGCCTTTTATTATATCAGTTACAAAGACCCGGGGGGTTGTGGTGTTAAACCCGTACTTTTCTTCTATGACAAAAGTCCTGTACACCGAGAACGGAATACTCAGAACCCAGAATACAGCCATAAGGAGAAACCCGAAAATAAGGCCGGAGGTTATCTCTCCCCTTCCCAGGCTCCGGGCAACCCCGTCAAGGATACCGAAAAACCTTGAAAATATAAGC
>SLGR01000105.1 GCA_007136585.1 Candidatus Sumerlaeota bacterium
CGTACATCTTTGAACGGATACCGTACCTGGGGTTGAAATCATCCGGACATTTTTCAACGCCGTAGATATTTATATCATCCGGGAGGAGCCGGTTAAGGGCTTTAGGGACCCTGGAGAGGGGGATATGAAAAGGCGGGGTATAGGAGATTACCTGGGCGCGGGCGTGGACCCCCCTGTCGGTCCTGCTGGTGTACCGGATAGGAACGCTCCGGCGGTAAAGGCGCTCCAGGGCAGTGAGTATCTTTCCCTGCACTGTGGGCCTGCCGGGCTGAATCTGCCACCCGTAGTAGGCGGTCCCGTCGTACTCCACCCGGGCCATAAGGCTCATAGGGCCAGGTAGATGCAGCTAAGCGAAAGAAGCACCGCCACCGCCGCGGTTCCCTTGACCGGGGACGGGTTCTCAATAAGAAAAGAGATATCCCCTTCCAGGATACCCCTGTTATCAAGTGAATCCTCTATCGCATCGGCCTTTCTGAGCACCCTTATCATAAAAACCGAGCAGAAAGCCGTGAGTTTCCTTACCGGTGAAAGTTTAACGGGTTTTACCTTCTGGGCTTTCAGGATACTCTCGGCCTCCTCCAGAACCAGAGGAAAAAAGCGCAGGGCCATAGTAAAAGCAAAGGCGGTCCTCTCAGGGGAGATCCCCAGAACCCTGAGAGGTTTCAGGTACCAGGCTATCGCCCTTCCGGTATCGGCCGCCCTGGTTGTGGCCGTAAAGAGCGAGGCCCAGGAAAAGAGTATAAGAAGCCTGAGAGAGAAAAAAACTGCCCGGTCTAAAGAGGCGGCAAAGTAATTCAGAAGAAAAGTAAAAAGAAGCAGCCATATCACAGGAGCAAGCCCCCTTAAGAGCCGGAGGGGCGGGGTCCCGGAGAAGGCGGCTGCCGCGATAAAAAGGAGGGCCGGGGCGGCAAACCCCCTTAACCCGGAGGTTATGAAAAGGGCCGCGGATACGGATAGAATAAAAAACAGTTTGGCGCGGGCATCCGCGCGGTGGAGGATGGATTCCCCCTCGGTATAACGTCCCAGAAGAAGGCGCCCCGATATATTCACGGAGAGATCAGATGAGGGAGTTATCCAGGAGCGACTCCGCTATCTGAACGGCGTTAAGGGCGGCCCCTTTCCTTAAGTTATCGGAGACAACCCACATATTAAGCCCGCGCTCCACTGATTCGTCCTCCCTTATCCTGCCTACGAAAACCTCGTCCCTCCCCCAGGCTATATTGGCAAGCGGGTAGACCCCTTCTCCGGGGTCGTCAAGGATACTTACGCCGGGGAAGGAACCCAGGAGTTCCCTGGCCCTTGAAGCGGTTATCTTCCTGCGGGTCTCTACGTTTACCGCCTCTGAATGACCCCCTATTACAGGGACCCTCACAGCGGTCATCGTCACCCGTATGGTGGAGTCTCCGAGTATCTTCCGGGTCTCGTTAAGGAGTTTCATCTCCTCGGAAGTGTACCCGTTGGGACCGAAAGCGTCCGACTGGGGTATCTGGGGTATGCACTCAAAGGCTATCTGGTGGGGGAATATCTCTTTTTTTACGGGGCGTTTCTCAAGAAAAGAGCGGGTCTGCTCCATAAGCTCGTCAACTGCGCGGATCCCGGCCCCGGAGACCGACTGGTAGGTCGCAACAACCACCCTTTCTATACCCGCCTCGTCGTAGATCGGCTTGAGGGCCATAACCATCTGGATAGTGGAACAGTTGGGGTTGGCTATTATCCGTTTCCCGGGAAGAGCATCCGGCGGGTTTATCTCAGGAACGACCAGGGGCACATCCTCATCCATCCTGAAAGCGCTGGAGTTGTCTATAACAACCGCTCCGGCGGAGGCGGCCCTGGGGGCGTGTTCAAGGGACCTGCCCCCTCCCGCGGAAAAAAGCGCTATATCCACCCCTGCAAAATCAGCCTCGGAAAGGTCTTCTATAACGTAATCGCGCTCCCTCCACCTGAGGGTCTTTCCGGCCGACCGGGCCGAGGCCATTACCCTGAGATTTCCCACGGGGAACTCTCTCTCATCCAGTATGGAGAGCATCTGCTCTCCCACGGCCCCGGTGGCCCCGGCTACGGCCACAGTAAATTTTTTGTTCATCCCGATATCCTTTCCGCAACCATATCTCCGACCTCGGAGGTCCCGTACCCCATCCTTCCGGCTCCCAGGGATTCCAGTTTCTCCGCGACAGCCCAGCAGACGGCATCCTCCACCGCGGAGGCGGCTTCCCTCTCGCCCAGCTCGTCCAGCATCAGCTGCGCGGAGGCTATGGCGGCCAGGGGGTTTATGAGGTTCTTCCCCGTATACTTGGGGGCCGAACCGCCTATCGGTTCAAACATAGAGACACCTTCCGGGTTTATATTCCCGCCGGCGGCTATTCCCATCCCCCCCTGTATCATAGCCCCCAGGTCCGTTATTATATCCCCGAACATATTTCCCGTAACTATGACATCGTACCATTCGGGGTTCTTGACCATCCACATACAGCAGGCGTCAACGTGGTTGTAATCGCGTTTTATTTCAGGGAACTCCTTCTCTCCGATCTCTTTGAAACCCCTTTCCCAGAGGTCGTATATGTAGGTTAGAACATTGGTCTTTCCGACAAGGGTGAGCTGTCCTTTGAGCCCGGACTCCCTCTCGGCTTCGGAGAGCCCCTTCCAGGGTCTGGGGGAGCGCCTCTTCCCGGCGTACTCAAAAGCGTAACGAAGGGCCCGGTCAACCCCCTTCCTTGTATATACAGCGGTCTGGACGGCGACCTCGTCAGGGGTCCCTTTATGTGTGAACCCCCCCGTCCCGGAGTAAAGGTCCTGGGTATTCTCCCGTATAACTGTAAAATCAATCTCACCGGGGCCTTTATCTTTAATGGGAGTGGATACCCCGGGGTAGAGTTTGACCGGCCTTAAGTTTATATACTGGTCCAGCTCAAACCTGAGCCTGAGCAGTATCTGTTTCTCAAGTATACCGGGGGCGACACCCGGGTGCCCTATGGCCCCGAGGTATATGGCGTCATACCCTTTAAGTTCCTCAACTGCCGAATCCGGGAGAGTCTCCCCGGTTTCAAGGTACCTCTCACCCCCGAAATCGTACTCGTTAAGCTCAACCGAGAAGGAGAACCTTCCGGCCGCGGCCTTCAGGGCCTTTATCCCCTCCCTTACAACCTCGGGGCCCGTCCCGTCACCCGGTATTACCGCAATATTGTATTTTTTCATATTAAAATATCCTCCGATAAGCCGGCATCCGCCGGCGGAATCCCCCCAGGCAGCCAAAGGCTGCGGGAATGAGAAAACCCGTGCCGGCGGCGGATGCCGTATTTTTTAAGGTTTAGAGGTCTCTCCTTTCCGAGAGATCCCTCTTGACGCTCTCCATCAGCCCCCCGGCGTTTATCATTTCCGATAGAAAGGCCGGGAACTGCGTAAAACTCCCCGTACCGCCGGTGGTTATATTAGTGATCTTACCCTTTGAGGGCTCTATGAGGACCTCCTGCCCGGTCTTTGAATCAAACCCGCTTACCTCTATTATGGGAAGCCCTATGTTTATGGCGTTTCTGAAAAATATGCGGGCGAAACTCTCGGCGACAACCGCCCCTACCCCAGCCCCCTTTATGGAGAGCGGGGCGTGCTCGCGCGACGAGCCGCACCCGAAGTTCCTCCCGGCTATTATTATATCTCCGGGACGGACATTTGAAGCAAACTCCCCGTCCACACCCTGCATACAGTGGCGGGCAAGCTCGGCGGGATCACTGGTATCAAGGTACCTTGCGGGTATTATCTGGTCCGTATCAACATTATCCCCGAACCTGAAAACCTTACCTTTTATCTTTAGTTCTTCGGCGCTCATAATTCCTCCGGCGAGGCTATATACCCTTTTACCGCCGTGGCCGCCGCGACCTCGGGGTTGGCCAGGTATACCTGCGATTCCTTATCTCCCATTCTTCCCACGAAGTTCCTGTTGGTGGTGGCAAGAGCCTTCTCTCCCTCCGCGAGTATCCCCATATGCCCTCCCAGGCAGGGGCCGCAGGTCGGGGGGGAGATTATCGCCCCGGCCCCGGCAAATACCTTCATAAGCCCCCCGTCTATCATCTCCCGGTAGAGACGGGCGGTGGAGGGTATGACTATAAACCTTACCCCTTTAGCGGCCTTTCTTCCTTCAAGGAGCCGGGCGGCCTTCTCATAATCCTCCCACCTGCCGTTCGTGCAGGAGCCCAGGACCACCTGGTCAACCCGGACCTCCTCTATAGAGCTTACGCCCCGGCAGTTGGCCGGAGACGAGGGGAAAGCCACCTGGGGCTCTATCGAGGAAGAATCTATCTCCATTACCTCCTCAAACTCGGTATCGGATTCTATTGAGTACCCCTCGGGATGAGGGGAGTATGGGCGGGTGGCCCTCTCCTCAACGTAATCTATGACCTTGCGGTCGGCGTCCATTATACCGTACTTGGCCCCGCACTCTATGACCATATTGGCCATTGTAAAACGCGAATCCATTGAAAGCTCTTCCATACTCTCCCCGCAGAACTCAAGCCCCTTGTAGAGGGCCCCGTCCGTGCCTATACGGCTTATAAGGTAAAGTATTATATCCTTGCCGCTGACAAACGGGCGGAGCGAACCTTTCAGGACCACCTTTACCGACTCGGGAACCTTGAACCAGGCCTCCCCGCTGGCCCAGGCCGCCGCAACGTCCGTGGACCCCACCCCTGCCGCGAAGGCTCCCAGGGCCCCGTAAGTGACCGTATGGGAATCGGCCCCGATTATTATATCCTGGGGAAGGACCAGCCCCTCCTCGGGGAGGAGGGCGTGTTCTATCCCGCACCCCGCCTCGTAAAACCTTATGGATTTCTCGCGGGCGAAATCCCTCACTTTTTTCACCTGGCGCGCCGAGGCTATATCCTTATTTGGGGTGAAATGGTCGGCAACTATGACAGCCTTTGATCTCCCCTTCATAACCCCTATCCCGGAGGAGTTGTAGGCGTCTATGGCAAGAGGAGTGGTTATATCGTTTGAGAGTATAACGTCAACCTCAAGCTTTATGAAATCCCCCGGGCGCAGTTTCCTGGCGTTCAGCCTGTTTCTGAATATATTTCTGGCAAGACTCATCTTATCCTCGTTTCTTCCCGGCGGCACTCCCGCGACCCCGGTTCTCCCCAGCGCGGATCCGGTTGAGGGCCGCTATGTATGCAAGGGCCGAGGCCTCAATTATATCCGTGGATGCCCCGCGCCCCTGCGCCTCAGCGGAACCGCCCTCCTCCCTGAGAACCACCGTAACCTCCCCCAGGGAATCCCCTCCCCGGGATACGGCGGTAATCCGGTAATCCGTAAGCAGGCACTCCATCTTCGTTATCCTGTTTATGGCGTTATAGCAGGCGTCTACGGGCCCGTCACCCGTGGAGGCCTCCTGCGCCGACCTGAGCTCCTCACCGGGAAGGGATACCCGGAGCCTCACAGTGGCGCTGGGAACCGTACCCGACCCCGAAAGGGCGTGGAGGTACTCAAGCTCGTAGGTCTTGGCGGCAGATCCTATCTGGTCCTCAACCAGCGAGAGGAGTTCGTCTTCGTAAACCTGTTTCTTCTTATCGGCAAGGTTCTTGAACCTGGACATAAGGTCCTTCATATCCAGCTCCGAGACATCTATACCCATACCCTTGAGCCTCTCGGAGACGGCGTGGCGCCCGGAGTGTTTGCCCAGGTAGAGCGACTCCACCTTGCACCCCACCGATTCGGGGGTCATTATCTCGTAGGTGAGCTTATCCTGGAGCACACCGTGCTGGTGTATCCCGGCCTCGTGCCTGAAAGCGTTTGCCCCCACTACCGCCTTATTCCTCTGGACGCTGAGCCCCGAAAGGCGGCTCACAAGAAGCGAGGTCGGAGAGAGGAGTTTTCTCTTTATCCCGGTCCGGGCCCCGTATATGTCGCCGCGGACATAGAGGCTCATCACTATCTCCTCAAGAGCGGCGTTCCCGGCTCTTTCGCCTATACCGTTAACGGTGCACTCCACCTGCCCGGCCCCCGCAAGGACCGCCGCCAGGGAGTTTGCCGTGGCCATACCCAGGTCGTTATGACAGTGGACGCTTACACGCACGCTATCGGGAAGGGCCTCGCGGACCTTCTTTATTATATCCGAGAACTCCCCCGGCATAGTATATCCCACGGTATCGGGGATATTTACGGTTGAGGCCCCGGCATCGGCGGCGGCCTTTACCGCCTTGATGAGGAAATCGGGCTCCGTCCGGGTGGCGTCCTCCGCGGAGAACTCCACGTCGTCACAGAGGGATTTTGAGAGTCTCACCGCCTTCACGGCGTTCTCTATTACCTGCGACCTGCTCATCTTAAGCTTGGCCTTACGGTGTATGGGGCTTGTGGCTATGAAAGTGTGTATCCTGGGTTTTACCGCGCCTTTCAGGGAGTCCCAGCAGCACTTTATATCCTTCTCCACGGCGCGGGCAAGGCCGCTCACCGAGCATTTCTTCAGCTCGGCGGATATCTTACTGACAGCCTCGAAATCCCCCTCGCTTGATACGGGAAACCCGGCCTCTATCACGTCAACACCCAGCCTCTCAAGCTGCCTTGCGACCTGAAGCTTCTCGGCGATATTCATACTGGCCCCGGGGCACTGCTCCCCGTCGCGCAGCGTGGTATCAAATACAAGAACCTTTTTCCCGGCGCTCTTACTCATTTTTAAAAACTCCCGGTTAAGAAAAACCCCGGAGCGGCTACCTGAGCCACTCCATCATACCCCTGAGCTTTTCGCCGGTCTTCTCTATGAGATGCTCTTTCATCTCCGCGCGTTTTCTGCTGAATTCCGGGAGGCCGTTTTCGTTCTCGGAGATCCATTCCCGGGCGAAATCACCGCTTTTTATCTCCGAGAGTATCTTCTTCATCTCCTCCTTGGTCTCGTCTTTTATTATCCTCTCGCCGCGGGAGTACTCCCCGTACTCGGCAGTGTTGGATATGGAGTAGTTCATATAGGAGATGCCCTTGGCATATACAAGGTCTATTATCAGTTTCATCTCGTGGAGGCACTCAAAGTAGGCTATCTCCGGCTGGTACCCGGCTTCCACCAGGGTCTCAAACCCTTTCTTCATAAGCTCCACGACGCCGCCGCAGAGGACAACCTGTTCCCCGAATAGGTCGGTCTCGGTCTCCTCGCTGAAGGTGGTCTCTATGACCCCTGCGCGGGTTCCCCCTATGGCCTTGGCGTAGGCGAGGGCGAGCTCCTTTGCTCTTCCGGAAGAGTCCTGCTCCACCGCCATAAGCATCGGCACCCCGTTACCCTCTTTATAGACGCTCCTTACCAGGTGGCCGGGCCCCTTGGGGGCGACCATTACCACGTCGCAGTTTGAGGGAGGTTTTATCTGGCCGAACCTTATATTGAACCCGTGGGAGAACCCCAGGACCATTGAGGAGCTCTCCTCAACGGCGGGCCTTATCTCTTCGTAGACCTTCCCCTGGATCTCATCAGGGACAAGGAGCTGTATCCACCCGACCCCGTCCAGGGCAGCGGCGGCTTTTGCCGAGAGAGGGGTGAACCCGTCCGAGACGGCCTGGTTCCAGTTATCGGAACCCTCAACATCAGCAACGATAACATCCACACCCGAATCCCGCAGGTTCAGCGCGTGGGCGTGCCCCTGGCTCCCGTAACCGACTATAACTATCTTTATACCTTCCAGCGCCTTTATATCGGCGTCGTTCTCATAGTACATCCTAGCGCTCATTACTTGCCTCCTCTTTCCAGTGCTATTACACCGGTCCTGGCCAGTTCCCTTATGCTGTAGGGCCTCATCAGTTCCGTGAAGGCCCTGAGCTTATCCTCGTCTCCCGTAACCTCTATCATCATCGTATCCTGCGCGACATCCACAACCTTGGCCCTGAATACCGAGACTATCTCAAGGAGTTCGGGGCGTTTCTTCTTATCGGCCTCCACCCTGACAAGCATCAGGTCCCGCTCCACTATATCCGTATCCTTGAAATCCTTTACGGTAATCACATCGGGAAGCTTATTCAGCTGCTTTGTGACCTGCTCAAGGACGTTCTCGTCCCCTTTAACCACTATAGTCATTCTTGATACGTCGGGAGACTCGGTGACTCCTACAGCCAGCGAGTCTATATTGTACCCCCTGGCGCTGAAAAGCCCGGAGATCTTCGCAAGGACCCCCGACCTGTTCTCAACCAGAGCGCTTATGGTGTGTCTTAATTTCATAATTCTAAACCTCGCTTTAAATTTTAAGCCATCTCTATCATTATCTCGTCAAGCGCCGCACCTGCCGGAACCATCGGATAGACGTTCTCCTCCCGTTCCGTCAGAAAATCAATAACAGCCGGGCCGTCTTTATATTCAAGGGCCTTCTTAATAGCCCCTCTTACCTGGCTCTTCTTCTCCACCCGGATCCCCATGGCCCCGTAGGCCTGGGCCACCTTAGCGAAATCCGGGACCCGCTCACACCCGCTCTTGCCCAGGCAGACGTGCGAGTATCTTTTCTCAAAGAAGAGGTCCTGCCACTGCCTGACCATCCCGAGGAAATTATTATTCAACACCGCCACAACCACCGGGATTTTATTAACCACGCAGGTGGCCAGTTCCTGGATATTCATCTGGAAACTCCCGTCCCCGGCTATACAGACCACGGTCTTGCGGGGCCTGCCGTACCTTGCCCCCACGGCAGCCGGAAACCCGTACCCCATCGTTCCCAACCCCCCGGATGAGAGGAAGGTCCTGGGCTTCGTATAGGTGTAGAAATGCTGGGCCCACATCTGGTGCTGCCCCACCTCGGTTGTAATGACGGCGTTTCCGCGGGTGAGTTTATCTATCTGTTCTATCACATACTGCGGACGGAGTTTATCGTCCCTGGCATAGGTGATAGGACACTTCTTCTTCCAGGAACCTATCTTCTTATGCCACTTATCCCTCTCCCGGGACTCCGTTAACCTGGTCAGGGAAGTCAGGATGTTCTTACAGTCCCCTACGATCGGGATATCCACTTTCACGGTCTTGGAAATGGAGGTCGGGTCTATATCTATATGTATTATCTTCGCCTCTTTGGCGAAATCGCAGAGACGCCCCGTTACCCGGTCGTCAAACCTGGACCCCACGGCTATTATAAGATCGGATTCCTGCATAGCCTTATTCGCGTAAAATGTCCCGTGCATACCAAGCATACCCAGGGAAAGAGGAGAGGTATCAGGGAAAGCCCCCGTTCCCATAAGAGTCAGGGTGACTGGTATCTTCCCCTTATCCGCGAACTTCTTAAGGTGCTCCGAGGCCCCCGAGAGGATGACCCCTCCCCCGGCGTATATCACGGGGCGCTTTGAGCTGTTTATCGCCGCGGCCGCCGCCTTTATCTGTTTCATATGCCCCTTTATCTTGGGTTTATACCCCCTTATCTCCACCTTCTCCGGGTAGGAGAATGAGGTATCACTCCTCTGCACATCAACGGGAAGGTCTATGAGGACCGGTCCGGGGCGCCCGCTCCGGGCTATATGGAAAGCCTCTTTTACCGTCCGGGCAAGGTCCTTTACATCTGTTACGAGGTAGTTATGCTTTGTGACCGGGCGGGTTATCCCGGTCGTATCGGCCTCCTGGAAGGCGTCGTTCCCCACAAGGCTCGTTGCAACCTGGCCGGTAATGGCAACCACGGGGACCGAGTCAAGGTAAGCCGTGGCCAGCCCCGTGACCAGGTTCGTTGCCCCCGGCCCGGAGGTCGCCAGGCAGACCCCGGCCTTTCCCGTAGCCCGGGCGTACCCGTCTGCCATATGCGCTGCCGCCTGTTCGTGGCGGGTAAGGACAAAGTTTATATTTTTATCCTTATAGAGCTCGTCAAATACGGGGATAACCGACCCCCCGCATATGCCGAACATTACCTTTACCCCTTCCTTCTTGAGTGATTCCAAAAGTATCTTTGCGCCGTTCATTTATATTCTCCTCCCGTTCCTTCTCTTATCTTAAGACCGCTCCCTCGGATGCGGATGTCACTGCCTCCCTGTACCTGGCAAGCCACCCCGAGATCTTCCCTGAAGGTTTTCTCCACCTTGTCATCCTGAGGCTTATATCCTGGTCCGTGAGCCGGACGTTAAGGCTCCGCTCCGGTATGTTTATCTCTATGATATCACCGTCCCTGAGAGCGGCTATAGCGCCGCCGCGGGCCGCCTCCGGAGATATGTGCCCGACGCACGGGCCCCGGGTCCCCCCGGAAAACCTGCCGTCGGTTATAAGGGCGACATCCTTCTCAAGCCCCATACCCGCGAGCATAGACGTGGGGCCCAGCATCTCCCTCATCCCGGGCCCTCCGCAGGGGCCCTCGTTCCTGATAACTATCACATCGCCCTTCTTTATCTTTCCGGCTCTTATGGCTCTTACCGCGGGTTCCTCCCCGTTAAAGACGCGGGCCGGGCCGGTCATTACCATATTCTTTTCCTCAACGGCCGATGATTTAACCACCGCGCCGTCGGGGCATATATTCCCGTAAAGTATCGCTATCCCCCCGGTGGTCCTGTAGGGGTTGGAGCGGGCTCTAACCACTTTTATATCCTCCACTTCGGCGGAGCGGGCTATATCAAGTATCTTCCTCCCCGAGACGGTGGGGCTGTTCTTTAAGAATACCGAGAGGCGGTTCAGTACCGCGGGTATCCCTCCGGCCCAGTGTAGGTCCTCCATAAAGTTCTCCCCTCCGGGGCGCAGGCTGAGTATCTGGGGGACTTTCCGGCTTATACTGTCAAATACAGATATATCAAGCTCTATACCCGCCTCCCGGGCAACGGCGGGAAGGTGCAGCACCGTGTTGGTGGAACCTCCCGTAGCCACGTCAACGGTTATGGCGTTTGAGAAAGCCGCCTCCGTGAGTATCTTCCGGGGGGTTACCTTCTTTTTAACCAGTTCAACCGCCTTTTTACCGCTGGTGTAAGATAACCGTTCCTTCTCCGCCGAGACCGCGGGGGCGGTCCCGCACCCGGGAAGGCTCATCCCCAGCGCCTCGGTAAGGGAGTTCATAGTGTTGGCCGTGTAGAGCCCCTGGCAGGAGCCGCAACCCGGGCAGGCCCTAAGGGCCAGATCCTCCAGGACGGAAGAATCTATCTTTCCGGCCTCGTAGTTTCCCACGGCCTCAAACGTGTCCCTGACAAGAGAGAGCCTCCGCCCCTGCTTCCTCCCCGAGAGCATCGGCCCGGCCGTGACCAGTATGGAAGGTATGTCAAGGCGGGCGGCAGCCATCAGCATACCGGGGGTTATCTTGTCGCAGCTTGCAAGAAGAATAAGCCCGTCAAGCGAATGGGCGTTTGCCACCGATTCCACAGAATCGGCTATAAGCTCCCGTGAAGGCAGGGAGTAGCGCATCCCCGGGTGACCCATAGCTATACCGTCGCATATAGCCGGGAGCCCGAACCTGAAACCTATACCGCCGCCGGCGTGAACCCCTTTCAGGGCCGCCTCCTCAAGGCGCCTCATATTTATATGCCCGGGGACTATATCAGAGAAACTGCTGGCTATCCCTATGAAAGGTTTTTTCTGTATCTCGGCGCTATCAACGCCGCAGGCGTAAAGAAGCGCCCTTGACGGGGCCCGCGAGGGGCCTTTCTTAATTTTATCGCTCCGCATCTCAAACTCCTTAATATTCTTCAGTCCAGCAGTATCTCTGTCCCGGGGTCTTCCAGGGCCCCCTCAAATTCCTCTTCACCGGGGTCGGGCTCCGGCTCTCTCCGCGGGGGTTCGGGGGGCTCCTCCCGCAGGGGAGTCCCGGGAATATCCAGCCGCAGCGTATGCTCAGGAACCTCGGCCGCCCTCTCCCGGCTAAGCCCCATATAACTTATAAGAACCGCGGCTGTCAGGGAGAGGATTATGAAAATCCTTGTCCTGAGCCTGCCGAACATCAGCCGGAGCTCTCTTCCCTGAGAAGCTTGTATTCTATACTGTCAACGAGCGCCTCCCAGGAGGCCTCTATTATATTCTCCGAAACCCCTATCGTTCCCCATTCGCTTCCGGGGTCGCGCGATTCTATAAGGACCCGGACCTTTGCCGCGGTCCCCTGGCGGGCGTCTATGACCCTTACCTTGAAATCCGTCAGGCTGAGGTCCTTAAGCGTGGGATAGAACTTCTCAAGGGCCTTCCTGAGAGCGTTATCAAGGGCGTTGACCGGCCCGTCGCCGTCGGCGGCGGTATGTTCCCTGACCCCGTCCACCGAGACCTTTATCGTGGCCTCCGAACGGAGGGTCCCGTCCTCCTCGCTCTCTATTATGACCCTGAACCCCTCCAGGTCGAAAAATTTCCGGTAATTCCCCGCCTCACGGCGCATAAGAAGCTCAAAGGAAGCCTCGGCGCCCTCGTAATGGTACCCGCTGTTCTCAAGGTTTTTTATCTTTCTGAGTATACTTGAGACCTTCTCGGTATCTTTTTCCAGATCCAGATTAAACTCCCTGGACTTGAGCTTTATATTACTCGCCCCGGCAAGCTCCGAGAGGAGTATCCTCCTTTGGTTTCCCACCTGCTCCGGTGATATATGTTCGTAAGTGGAGGAGTCCTTCTTTATAGCGCTTACGTGTATCCCGCCCTTATGGGCGAAGGCGGAGTTTCCCACGAAGGGCTGCCTCGGATCTGGGACCAGGTTGGCTATCTCGTCTATGTACCTGGAGACCTCCGTAAGGCGTTTCATATTATCCGGGGGGATGCACTCGTACCCCATCTTCAGCTGGAGGTTAGCTATTATGGAGATAAGGTTGGCGTTGCCGCACCTCTCCCCGTACCCGTTCACGGTCCCGTGGACCATAACGCACCCTGCCCTTACAGCCTCAAGGGTATTTGCGACCGCGAGCTCCGAATCGTTATGGGCGTGTATCCCGAGCGGCACATCAATCCGGGCCGCGACATCTTTTACCGCCGAGTATATCCCGTGGGGAAGAGCCCCTCCGTTTGTCTCGCAGAGGGTTATAAAGGAGGCCCCCCCGGCGGCAGCGGCCTCAAGGGTCCGGAGCGCGTACTCTGGGTTGGCCGCGTACCCGTCAAAAAAGTGTTCGGCGTCGTAAATGACCTCTATCCCTTTCTCCCTCAGGTAGGAGACCGAATCGGTTATCATCGCGAGGTTCTCTTTTAAAGTGGTGCCGAGGGCCGTCTTTACGTGAAGGTCCCAGCTCTTCCCGAAAACACAGCATGCCTGCGGGGATACTTCAACCACCTTGCCGAGTATAGCATCCTCCGAGACCCCGGTATTCTTCCTCCTGGTGGAGGTAAAAGCCGTCACCCTGGAAGTACCCAGGTCTTCCTTCCCCACAAGGGAGAAGTACTCCACGTCCTTGGGGTTGGATCCGGGCCACCCCCCTTCTATATAATCAAACCCCAGCCAGTCGAGTTTCCTGGTTATCTTGAGTTTATCATCAACCGTAAGGGATACACCCTCGGCCTGGGTCCCGTCCCTTAAGGTGGTGTCAAGTATATGTATTTTTTTACTCTTCGCAGAACTCACGATGTAACGCCTTTACCGCATCCTTTCCGTATTTTCCGGGCACAACGCACGATATCTTTATCTCCGACGTGGAGATCATCTCTATATTTATACTATTTTTGGCCAGAACTTCAAACATCTTTGCGGCGACACCGGCGTGGCTACGCATCCCGATACCCACTATGGAAACCTTATGCACATCCTCGTCCACCACAACCCTCTCGGCCCCCATCTCCCGTTCCAGTCCGTCAAGGATCTCCCGGGCCCTTTTAAGGCGTCCGTGGCTCACCGTGAACGATATGGTGTTCAGCCCGGTCTTGTAGGCGGAGGACTGAATTATCATATCAACGTTTATTGACTCCGCGGCCAGGGCCCCGAATATCTCCGCGGCTATACCGGGCCTGTCGGGGATCCCTTCTATAGACATCTTCACCTGGTCCTCGTCAAGCGTGACCCCCCTTACCACAACCTGTTCAAGATCTTTTGTATCCTCCATTATAATTGTACCGCCTTTCCGCTCGTCGGCCAGGCTGGACCTTATGGAGAGCCTGACGCTGTGTTTCTTCGCTACCTCCATCGACCTGGACTGCATCACCCCGGCCCCGGCCGAGGCCAGCTCCAGCATCTCGTCGTAAGTAATCCTCTCTATCCTGAAAGCCTTCTCAGCTACAGAGGGGTCCGCAGTATAGACCCCGTCTACATCCGTGTATATCTCGCATACCCCGGCACCCAGGACAGCCGCCAGCGCCACGGCGCTCAGGTCGCTGCCGCCCCTCCCCAGGGTAGTTATATTATCATCGGCCGATACCCCCTGGAACCCGGCCACGATCACTATATTTCCTTCCTCAAGGGCCGAGAGTATCTTCCGGGTATCAATCTTCTTTATCCTGGCCCGGCTGTGCTCGGAGTCGGTGAGTATCCCCACCTGGGCTCCCGTCAGGGAGACGACCCTGCTCCCCAGCTCGTGTATAGCCATTGCCAGAAGCGACATCCCCTGCATCTCTCCCGTGGAAAGAAGAACATCAAGTTCCCGTTCGGGAGGCTCACTCGTTATGGATGAGGCCATCTCCATAAGCCTGTCAGTTGTATCCCCGGGGGCCGAGACCACCGCCACAACCCGTTTACCGGATTCTGCTGCACGGAGTATCCTTGAGGCGACGTTCTTTATCCTGTCAGCGTCACGGACCGAGGTCCCCCCGTATTTCTGAACAACTATATCTTTTCCGGAAAGTTTCATTTACCCTTAAAGCTCCCTTATCTCCACCCCGGTCCCGGAAACGGATGTCTCAATAAACTCCGAACCCGTCCCGGCTCTTTCCCAGGTTTCCTTCATCGCCGCTTCTATCTCCGCTCCCCGCCCGGGGGGAACAAAACAGAGAACTGAGGGCCCCGACCCTGATATGGCGACCCCCCAGGCCCCGGAGGCGAGTGCTCTTTCCCTGATCTCACCGTAGGCGGGGATGAACCGGCCCCGGCAGGGTTCGTGAACCCTGTCGCTCATTACCTCCGGAAGCCGGGAAAATTCGCCCCGCGAGAGGAATAATACAAGCATAGCCGCCCTGGAAGCGGAGTAAACCGCGTCCGGAAGAGAAACCTCACCCGGCATCGCCGCCCGGGCGGCGCCGGTATCCACCTCCGTATCAGGGATCCCTATAAGAAGCGAGACCCCGGAGGGGATACCCACCCGGCAGTAAGTTACCCTGCCTTCGTCCCGGGCGCATACCACCAGGGACCCCAGCGCGGCGGGGAAAGCGTTATCAGGGTGCCCCTCAAGCGCGGCGGCTTCCGAGGCCGCCTCCTCCGGTGAAATCTTTTTTCCGCAGAGCATACCACCGGCGGCAACCCCGGCTACCCGGGCAGCCGCGGATGAGCCCAGCCCTTTCTTCAGGGGTATCCCGGACTCAACAATTATATCAGCCGCGGGGAGAGTTCCACCGGCAAGGGCCGCCCCGCGCCGGAGCGCTTCGGGAAGTATATTTTTTTCAGGCGGGAGATCAATCCGGTTTCCGCGGATTAAAAAACTGAAAGACCCCTCCCCGGATGATACCGGAGAGACCTTCATACTCAGGTAAACCCCCGCTCCCATACCCAGGAAATCAAACCCCGGACCCATATTGGCCACTGTGGCCGGAACCCTGATCTCAAACCCGGTCATCAGAGCCCGGCAGCGCGCGCTACTTCCTCAATATCCGCTTCCACGACCCCGGGAGGGTCCACCGATTCAACGGCCCGGCCCGGGTCCTTGAGACCGTGACCGGTCAGAACAAGGACCGCTTCTCCGTCAAACCCCTCAGGGATATCCCCGGCGGAGAGTGATTTCTTTAGACCGGCAAGCGAGGCCGCCGAGGCGGGCTCGGCAAAGACACCCTCAAGGCAGGCCAGCTCTCTCCAGGCGGAAAGTATCTCGCTGTCTGTAACGCTCTCTATGACCCCGCCGGATTCGTCCCTGGCCTCCTCCGCCTTCTTCCAGGAAGCGGGGTTTCCTATGCGTATGGCGGTGGCAACGGTCTCGGGGTTATCAAAAACCCTCCCCTCAACTATGGGTGCGGCCCCGGAGGCCTGGAACCCCATCATACGGGGAGGGGTGCATCCGCCGGACTCCGATATCTCCCTGTACCCTTTCCAGTAGGCGGTTATGTTTCCGGCGTTCCCGACAGGCATAAACTGGTAATCCGGCATCCGGCCCAGGTCCTGGAAAACCTCGTAGGCGGCGGTCTTCTGGCCCTCTATGCGGAACGGGTTTATGGAGTTTACCATCTCTACTTCGTAATTTTCGCAGATATCTTTTACTATCTCAAGGCACCTGTCAAAGTTTCCCTTTACCGCCACCACGGAGGCCCCGTGTATAAGCGCCTGCGAGAGTTTCCCCAGGGCTATGGCCCCCTCGGGGATAACCACTATACTCTTCATACCTCCCCTCACGGCGTAGGCCGAAGCCGAGGCCGATGTATTCCCTGTGGAGGCGCATATGACCGCGCGGGACCCCTTCTCGGCCGCCTTTGAGACGGCCACTGTCATACCCCTGTCCTTGAAGGACCCTGTAGGGTTCATTCCCTCGTACTTGAGGTAGATATCAAAGGATACACCCAGACTTTTCTTTATATTAACCGCCTCTATAAGGGGAGTGGACCCCTCCAGGAGGGTTATGACCGGGGTCTTATCCGATACCGGCAGTATGCCGGCAAACCTTTCTATTACGCCCATCCGGCGCAGCGGACCGGAGTTCACTCTATCTCCCTGTCGGATTCCACGCGGATAAATACGCTTTTCTTCTTTACCGCCTCAAGGGCGTCTATCCTGGAGAGCGCCTCCCTGAGGGCGCCTTCACGGGCCTTGTGGGTAAGCATTATTATCGGGACCCCTTCCTCGCCCCGCCCGCGCTGGAAACAGGAGAGTATTGAGACCCCGGATTCCCCGAGGATACCCGAGATCTCTGAAAGGACGCCGGGCTCGTCAACGGTCATAAACCTGAGGTAATACTGAAAACTCAGCTCATTCATATCAAGAACGGGGGTCCCCGCTCCGGTATCGGTATGGATATAGGGGATCCTCCCGGCCACCCCGTAATTTATCTTCTGGGCCAGGTATATTATGTCGGAGACCACTGCCGATGCGGCCGGGTACCTGCCTGCCCCTTTCCCGTAGAACATAACGCCCTTTACGGCATCCCCCTCCACAAGTATGCCGTTATTCTCCCGGGATACACCCGCGAGCATATCGTCTTCCGGAAGAAGCGCGGGGTGGACCCTGGCCTCAACCTTATCACCGTGTCTCCGAAGAACGGCCAGGGGTTTCACAGAAAAGGAGAACATATCCCGGGCGATCTCTATATCAATCGCCTCTATGCTGTCTATACCCTCGCGGTATACCTCATCAAGTTCCACCGGGCGGGGAAATATAACGTTCGCAAGGACACAGAGCTTGTGCGCGGCGTCAAGGCCGCTTATATCGGCCGAGGAGTCCACCTCCGCGAACCCTTCCTTTACGGCAAGGGCCTCGGCCTCCGAAAGCGTTGAGGAGTCTATGCTCATCCTGGTAAGTATGTAGTTGGATGTCCCGTTCAGGATCCCCTTGACCCTGTCTATGGTATTGGCCGCAAGCCCCTCGTTTATTCCCTGTATCACGGGTATTCCGCTTCCGACGCTGGCCTCAAAGTATATCAGGCACCCTGATTCACGGGAGAGTGTGAATATCTCTCTCCACCTGGAGGCAAGCAGGGCCTTATTGGCGGTGACGACGTGTTTACCCCTCTTAAAACACTCCTTTATGCATTCAAAGGCGAAATCGGCGTTCCCGGTCAGGACAGCCACAAGGGTTATGGAATCGTCTTCAAGGACCTCACGGTAATCGGTGGTGAAAGAACCGGGGGAGACCCCGCTGGTTTCGGAAAGTTCCTCTCTAAGGTCGCAGGCTTTCCTGAGAATAAGCTCCGCCCCGACACGGTCCCGTATCCGGTCTTTTCTTCTCTCAAGAATCTCAGCGACACCCCCCCCTACCGTCCCCAGCCCTATTATGCCTATGCTGACCACAGCGGGGTTACCCCGGGGGGCCTTTCCGGATGAAATCCTTCAGTCTCAGAAGAGCGTCGTGGTACCTCTGGTAATGGGTCACCAGGGCTATCCTGACATACCCCTCGCCGTAGGCCCCGAACCCTACCCCGGGTGCGACGGCTATCCCGGTCTCCTCTATAAGGAGCTCCGAAAACTCCAGGGAACCCATATCCCGGAACTTCTCCGGGAGACGGAGCCAGAGGTACATCGTGGCCCGGGGGAGCGGGGCCTCCCACCCTATCTTATTGAGACCTTCGGTAAGTTTGACCTGCCTTCTCCTGTATTCCTTAACCGTATCCCTGACGCATTTCTGCGAGGCGGTAAGGGCCTTGACGCCCGAAAGCTGAAGAGCCGTGAATACACCGTAATCAAGGTAAGATTTTATCTTCTCCAGGGGTTTTATGAACTCCCTCCCCCCTACGCAGAACCCTACCCGCCATCCGGCCATATTATAGGTTTTGGAGAGGGAATGGAACTCCATCCCGACCTCCTTTGCTCCCGGGACCTCCATAAAAGACGGAGGTCGGTACCCGTCATAGGCTATCTCCGAGTAGGCGAAATCATGACAGACTATCAGGTTGTAGGCGCGGGCGAACTCTATCACCTTCCTGAAAAAGGAGGTATCCTCCAGGGTCCCGGTCGTGGGGTTGTTGGGGTAGTTTATAAACATGAACTTGGCCCGCCTGGCCACATCCGAAGGGATATCCTCAAGGACGGGGATAAATGAGTTCTTCTCGGTTATGGGCATATCGTACGGAACCCCTCCGGCCAGGATTATCCCGTTCCTGTGAACGGGGTAGCAGGGGTTGGTTACAAGGACCGTATCCCCGGGGTCCAGGTAAGCCATGCACATATGGGCTATACCCTCCTTGGACCCTATAAGGGCAAGGACCTCGTTATCCGGGTTGAACTCAACACCGTACTTCTTCCTGTACCATCCGGCAACTGTCCGCCTGAACTTGGGCATCCCCTTGGCCTGGGGGTACCTGTGAGTCCGGGGATGGTTGAGGACCGTGTCGCAGAGCCTCTCCACTATATGGGGAGGGGTCGGCATATCGGGGTTCCCCATACACAGGTCTATAACGTCAAGTTTCTTCCTGTAGGCCTCCTTCTTCAGGACATCCACTGCCCCGAATAGGTACGGGGGAAGCTCCTTGAGTTTCCTGGACGGGTCAACCCGGAGAACCGGCTTTTTTTTCTTCTCAGGTGTCATTGCGGGTAAACTTCAGCGCTCCTTCCATTTATTAAAAACTTTTAAGAAATAGTAATTTACTAAAGTATACCTCTTATGTCAATGAAAAACCGGAGGCTTTAGGGGGGTCTCAGGGTCCGCAGACCCGGTTTTTACCGGATTTCTTGGCCTCCAGAAGACGCCGGTCCGTCACCTCAAAGAGCTCGGAGCAGGAAGAAGCGTCGTCAGGATAACAGGCTACCCCGGCCGATACCGTGACCCTGATACTCTTTCCGTTTATCTTTACCGTCTTTTTTTCTATCTCCTTCCTGAGCCGCTCGGCGGCGGAGAAGGCCTCTCCGGCTCCCATACCGGGGAGTATGACCGTAAACTCGTCGCCCCCGTACCTTGATGTAAGGTCCTCAAGGCGCATACCTTTCTGTAAAACCCCGGCCACCGTCTCAAGAACCCTGTCCCCGGCCGGGTGTCCCAGGGTATCGTTTACGGATTTGAAACCGTCAATATCAATTATGAGAAGGGAGAGCTTTACCTTCAGCCTTCGGGCCATAGAATACTCCATCCTCAGGCGGTTCTCAAAGTACCTCCTGTTGAAGATCCCGGTCAGCTCGTCTGTTATGGCCTTCCTCTCGGCCTCCCGGAGCTCGCGTCTCATATTCCCCGTCCGGCGGTCTATCCTCTTCATAACCCCGTCGGCTATCCTGCGCTCCGCCCGGGTTTCTATCTTCCTGACAGCCTTCCTGGCTTTCTTCTCCGCCTCGGCCTCCAGTCTTCCGCGGAGGCGTCGCGCCTCGTCCTGAAGCCTGTATATATCCGATGCGGTCTCCTCAGATATTTCCCTGAGCGACTCTTTTACGAACCGGCGGAGCCTCCCCACCTCGCTGGAGACGAGCTCCTCTATCCTGGCTGCGGAGTCTCCTATGGCCTTCTCCCTCTCCCGGCGCAGGAGGGAGACCTCTTTTCTCAGGCGAAGGAGTTCAGCCTCCGCTTTCTCCAGGCGCGCCGCAGTCTCTTCCGGGGAAATAATCATCTCTCCCCAAGCGCCTTGAGCTGGAAAACCGCTGCCATCTCAGGAAGCCTCTCCCGTGTAATATCAAGTGATTTTACCCTTCTTACATCCATAAATTTTGAGAGAAACTCTCCGGAGTCGCTGAGACCCAGGGTGTTTGAAGGGGTATGGTAGTGAATGGGTATAACCGCCTGCGGAGAGAGTTTTTCAACCGCTCTGAAAGCCTCTTCCGCACCTATGGTAAAGACCCCCCCTACGGGAACCGCGAGTATATCGCAGGGGCGGAGAACCCCGGCTTTTTCGTCGTCCGGAACCTCCCCTATATCCCCCAGGTGGACCAAGTTCATATTATCGGCTTTTATGGAAAATATAAGGTTGGGCCCTCTTTTTGCCCCGCCTTCGGAATCGTGCCAGGAACTCACCCCCCTTATATCCACCCCCTTCACGCTGAACTCCCCTTCGGTTCGTATGACCTCGGGGTCCCCGGAAACCGTATCTACGGCGCTATGATCAAAATGGTCGTGCGATACGGTAACTATATCGGCAGCGGCCCGGGGAATACTGTACCCGGTCCCCTCCCCGTACGGGTCGCATATTATCCTTACCCCGGAGGAGACCTTTATATGGAGCCGCCCCTGTCCGAACCATTCTATCTCCATACTACATCCTTTCCGGGGCCGAGACCCCAAGGAGCTCCAGTCCCGAAGATATGACACCCTTTACCCCGGAGAGAAGCAGGAGGCGGGTCTCCTGCCGGGAGCCGCTCCCTATAACCCGAACGGTATCGTAGTACTTGTGAAAAGCCGTGGCAACATCCCTTAAGTACTCAGTCATAAAGTGAGGGGCCTTCAGGTCAACGCACTTCTCAAGCAGGTACGGGAAATGCCCCAGCGCCTTTATAAGGGGGTACTCCTCGGGCCCCGGGTCGCACTCTTTAAGGTCCAACTCTCCGGGGCTCCGCGAGGCTTTGGCGAAAACCGAGCATATCCTGGCGTGAGAGTACTGGACGTAGTAGACCGGGTTGCTGCTGTTCTGCCTCCGGGCCAGTTCCAGGTCAAACTCCAGGGGAGCGTCGGAGCTCCTCATAAGCATAAAGAACCTGGCCGCGTCGGCCCCGACCTCGTCAAGAACCTCCTGTAGGGTCACGAACTCTCCCTGCCTTGTTGACATTGAGACCTTCTCCCCCTCCCGTTTAAGGTCCACAAGCTGGTAAAGAAGTATATCAAGCTCCTTCTCCCCGAGACCGGAGGCCTCCCAGAAAGCCTTTATCCTGGGCGTATAACCGTGATGGTCCGCTCCCCAGACGTTTATAAACCTCTCGGCGCGGCGGGACTTATCAAGGTGATAGGCGCAGTCGGATGCAAAGTAGGTGAGATCACCTGAGGATTTCCTCAGGACCCTGTCCTGGGTATCCCCGAACCGGGAGGATCTGAACCAGAGGGCTCCCTCCTTCTCGTAAGTAAGGTTCCCCGCGCGGAGGCTCTCCACCGTCTTTTTCACAAGTGCTTCTTCCGCGAGCCGGGATTCCCTGAATACCGAATCGTAGGTTATCCTGAAACTCTTCAGGACATCCAGGTGCCACCCCAGTATTAGCTCACCGGCGCGGGAGGAGTACCCCGAGTCCACGGAAGAGCCGCGGAGCTCATCGGCAACGCTTTTTATATACTCCCCCCTGTACCCGTCCGCAGGAGGGGTTCTCCCCTCCAGGGCGCACCGGATACTCTCCCCGAGGAGATTCATCTGGCGCCCCGTATCGTTAACGTAATACTCCCTGAGAACCCGGTACCCGAGCTTCGCGCACATCCTGGCAAGGGAATCCCCTATGGCCCCCCCGCGCCCGTGACCTATATGAAGCGGCCCCGTAGGGTTGGAGCTTACCATCTCAACCAGTATGCTTCCCCTTCGGTCCCCGGCCCCGTACTTTCCGGGATCGGCAGCAATCAGCTTAAGCTCTTCCGCGTAGGCCCCGGGAGAAAGGGTTATATTGACAAACCCCGGCCCCGCCGTTTCAGCCGATTCCACTTCCTCTAATTTCTCCAGGGCGGCGCAGAGGCGACCCGGATCGGTGGAGGAAACCATAGCCGCGTTAGTGGAGAGATCTCCTCTCATTGAAGGGGGCGGAAACCCTATTTTTACATCATCCAGACCCGTCACCTCTGCCACCGCGTCTCTTATCTTAAGTTCGTACATCGGTTAAAACTCCACCTTTCCGGCATCGCCCCATATCCTCTCCAGCGCATAAAACTCCCTCTTCTCCGGAAAGAAGAGGTTTACAACCATACCCCCGTAATCAATAAGCGTCCATCCCCCGCCACCGCCTTCCAGATGCAGGGGTTCCGGGGAGAGGCGCTCCCTGAGTATCTTCACAGCCGCCTCCAACTGGGCCTGCGACCCGACGGTGGCTATGATCATATAATCCGCAAAAGCTGCAAGATCCCTTATATCAAGAATAAGGATATCCTCCGCTTTCTTTTCATCCAGAAGCCGGGCCGCTTCAACAGCGGTATCCCGGGTTATTCTCAGTTTTCCCATAACTCCTCTATATCGTCTCCTATCACAACGTTTATATCCGCCATTCTGCTGAGATCAATATCGGTGATTATATTCCGGCACCCCAGTATCTCAGCGACCTCACGGGCCGGGACCGGGTCACCCGTCCGGGAGACAACCTGGGTGTAACGTCTCCGCGCTCCGAAGTTGCCGTACCTGACAACGTCAACGTTCCTTCTTCTCAGATACTCTGTAACATCCCTTGCAAGCCCCGACCTGCCGGTAGCGTTCCATACCTCCGCAGTTATCCTCCGGCTGGCCACGGCGCTTCTGTCAGCCGGCTCCGGAGGCAGGTTGAAAAGCTGGGAGTTCATCACCACATCAACCGAGTCCCTCAGGTTATCCCGGTCCGCGGCATAATACTCCCTGGACCACCTTGTCTCAAACTCCCCGTCCAGGAACTGGAGTCTGAGGTTATCCCTGCCAAGACGCGCAAGTTCCCCGAGAAGAACAAGTATATCGGAAATTTCAAGGTCCGTCTCCAGGGCTTCTCCCGCGGCGCGGAAGAACCCCGGGATCCGCGGGAGGGTCCCTGGGGTGCGGATTGCGGCAAGGAGAGCACCGGCAAACCTGTGGTGGTTCATACGCCGCGCCGCCGCGGAACCCGAGGAGAGGAACCCGAGAACCTCCCTTCCGCCGAGAACCCTATCACCCGCCGGTATCACGGCGGATCCCAGGGAATCCTCAAAGGTTATCTCAGCGTAGACTTCCACAGGCACCCCCCCCATAGCATCAAAGAGCCCCTGAAGCTTATCCTTATCCGCAAGTATATGGTAATCAAACTCAAACCGGTTGCCCATAAACCCAGAGACTACCTCCATAAGCTCCTCAATCGCGGCGGTTCGCTTACCGCCCGCGCCCGCCTGAAGCCTTGAGTATATCTCGTCAAGGCGCTGCACCCTCCTCCAGGTGACCTCATAGGGAACCGGTATCATCAGCTCAGCCGGGAGGGCCATTATATCAAGGAACCCGGTAAGAGGCTCGTAACTTATGAAGGCGGCAAAGGATAAAGACGGGGCATTTCCCGAAGTATCCTCCCCGATAAGGAAAATATTAAGCCGCTCTCCCTTAATCAGCCCCTGTTTTACGGGGCTCAGGGCGGTATACCCCGCAAGGAGAAAGGCCGCCAGAAGAGTTATAATAACGGTTCTCGGCCTCATGCGGCGTAAAGCGAGTTATCCATTATGTAACGGTATATGAAAGGATCAAGCAGCTCACCCGCATCCTCCCCGCGCCTGAGCCTTCTTCTCACCTCGGAAGAAGATATATCAAACTCAGGGTTCTCCAGGAAAACGGACCGGGCGGCGATTTCTCCGGGCAATCTCCGGGAACTTCCGCTTCTCCGGGCTATGACCGGGCGGGCCAGCTCAAGTATCCTCTCCGGTTCCTTCCAGCTCCCGAAGTTCACGGCCTCGTCATTTCCCATAAGAAAGTAGAGTTCCGCGCCGGGGTACTCCGATGAGAATATCTCCAGGGTCTCCACTGTAAACCCGGAATGCCCTTTACGGAGTTCAAGGTCCGAGACTTCGCACCATTTGCGGCCGGATGCCCAGGCTCTGAGCATCCGCAGCCGCTCCTCAGCCTCAAGGACCCCGGGGCCCCTGTGCGGCGGGGTTTTTGACGGGATCCATATAAGTTTATCGGGACGGATCCGGTCTCTGGCCGCCCGGGCTATCCCCATATGTCCCTTATGCGGCGGGTCAAAAGCCCCACCGTAAAGAATATACCTCACCGGCGGATCTGACCGTTTCCAAGCATATGGTACTTATAGGTGGTAAGCTCAGTAAGCCCCATAGGGCCCCTGGCGTGAAGCTTCTGATTGGATATCCCGATCTCCGCCCCAAGACCCATCTGGGCCCCGTCTGTAAAACGGGTGGAGGCGTTTGCATATACACAGGACGAATCAACGCTCCTTAAGAAGTTATCGCAGGCGCAGGTATCCTCGGCTATTATGCAATCCGAGTGGCGGGACCCGTATCTCTCTATATGGTCAACCGCCTCTTCAAGAGAACTCACCACCTTCACGGAAAGCTTGAGGGAAAGATACTCTGCGCTCCAGTCCTCATCCGCAGCCTCACCCATCTCCGGACAGATCTTTCGCGCCTTTTCGTCTCCCACGAGTTCCACGGAGTCTTCTCTCAGCCTCCGGCAGATTTCCGGGAGTATCTTCTCCGCGGCTTCGCTGTGAATTAAAAGCGTCTCAACCGCGTTACAGACACCCGGCCTCTGGACCTTCGCGTTACGGGTTATCTCAACGGCTTTCTCCGGGTCCGCGGAGGAGTCTACATATATGTGGCAGAGCCCCTTTCCGTGACCTATGACCGGGACAAGACTGGCGGAAGATACGGCGTTTATCATCGCCTCGCTTCCCCGTGGTATGACAACATCAACCAGCCCTTTCATTGAGACCAGGTGTTTTACTATCTCCCGGTCTGTATCGTCTATAACCTGAACGGCGTCCGGGGGAACGGCGGTATCCGCGAGGGCTTCTCTTATGTAATGGGCTACGGCAAGGTTGGAGTTGAGGGCCTCGCTGCCGCCCCGCAGAATGACAGCGTTTGAAGATTTAAGGCAGAGGGCCGCGGAATCCCCCGTAACGTTCGGACGGGACTCGTATATCATCGCTATGACCCCGAGCGGGACCCTTACCTTCCTTATCCTGAGACCGTTGGGGCGTACGGATTCCTGTATTATTTCCCCGACAGGATCCTCAAGCTCCGCCACCTCCCTTATCCCGTCAGTCATTGACTTTATTCTCCCGGCATCCAGGACCAGCCTGTCTATGAGGGGCTCCGCGAGGGAGTCCTCACGGGCCGCTTCAACATCTATCCCGTTCCTGAAAATTATATCCTCGGATTTTTCATCAAGAAAATCGGCTACCTTATTTAGGGCCCGGTTCTTCTCGCCGGCAGATACGCGGGTCATAGCCCTTGCGGCCAGCACCGCCCTCTTCGCCACTTCAAAGACTATCTCTTTCCTGTTTTTCTCTGAACTCATAAAACCTCCGTCAGACAATTACAAGGTTATCCCTGTTTATAACCTCCTCGTTCAGACACCCCCCCGTCATATCCTTTATCGATGAACTGTTACACCCCGCTATCTTCCTTATATCCTCCGCGGAAAAGTTCGCCAGCCCCAGGGCAACAGCCTCTCCCCCGGGACCGAGGCAGCTCACCGGGTCTCCTTCCGTAAAATCTCCTCCAACCCCGGTTATTCCCACAGCAAGGACGCTGCTGTTCTTTTCAAGAACGGCCCTGACAGCCCCGGCGTCCAGGGTCAGTGACCCGGCGGGGGTCATCCCGGCAATCCAGCGTTTCCGGTGCGGAAGTACGGATTTTCCCCCGTGAAAAACCGTCCCGGGGTTGGAGCCTTTTATTATCTCGGATATCACACCTTCCGCGCTCCCCTGGGCCACATATGTATCTATCCCGCAGAGGCGCGAGACCATACGGGCAGCCTGTATCTTTGAACCCATACCCCCGGAAGAACACTCAGACCCCTTCCCGCAGGCCCAGCTTTCAACCTCCGGGGTTATCTCATTTACCTCTTTCACCAGTTCCCCCGAAGAAGAGCGGAGCCCCTCAACATCGGTCAGAAGTATGAGCTTGTCGGCGTCAACCTTTACGGTCACTATGGCGGCTATACGGTCGTTATCCCCGAACTTAAGCTCTTCCACCGCCACCGTATCGTTCTCGTTTATAACAGGTATAACCCCTCTCTCAAGAAGGGTGTTAAGGGTATTTCTGATATTAAGGTAGCTGCTTCTCAAGGCAAAATCCGAAGATGATACAAGTATCTGTCCCGCCATCCTGCCCCTGGAAGCGAAACCCTGGCGCCAGGCGTTCATAAGGTCTGTCTGCCCGATGCTGGCCGCGGCCTGCTTATGGCGGATATCCATCGTCCCCGGACAGATACCAAGCCCCTGCCGCCCGGCCTCAACCGCCCCGGAAGAGACTATAAGAAACTCGTGCCCCTCCTCAAGGAGAGAAACGACCTCCCCGGCAAGCCGGTCTATCCTGACGCTGTCAAGCCCGCCTTCGGGTTTTGTAAGAAGCCTTGTGCCGAGTTTTACAAGTATCCTCATTTATAAATAAAAGCAGGAGAGGCGGCCCCTCAGACTGCCCATCCTGCTTTGAGATTATTTTACCCCGCCCGCAGGGACGCTCAGGCTCCGCTGACGCTTATAACCTTCCTGTTTCTCTTTCTTGAGAACCTGACCCTGCCGGAGACCCGGGCGTAAAGGGTGTCGTCCCGGCCGCGCCCTACATTCTCGCCCGGCCAGTACCTGGTGCCGCGCTGCCTGACTATTATACTCCCCGCCGGGACAAGTTCCCCGTCGGAAGCCTTGATCCCCAGGCGTCTGCCGGCGCTGTCCTTGCTGTTCTGTGTGGAACCTTTTCCTCTCTTATGGGCCATCTTACTTTATCTCCTCTACCAGGACACGGGTAAAGTTCTGCCGGTGTCCCACTTTCCTTGTATACCCTTTCCGTCTCTTCTTCTTGAAATTTATAACCTTGGGCCCTTTTACACGGCCCAGGACCTTCCCTGAAGCGGATGAACCCTTCACGTAGGGCTGCCCCACCTTAAGATCGTCGCCGTCACGAAACAGCAGTATCTTCTCCCACTTGTGAATAGACCCCTCTTCAGGAGAGAGATCATCTATAAGAACCGCCTCGCCTTCCTTTATTACAATCTGGTTTCTTCCGTTTTCAACTACCGCGTATTTCATAACCTGAGCCCTTTCAGACCTGTATCCTCTTCCATAACCCTCTCAGCCTTTATACCCGACATATATATGAAAAACTCCCCCGTGCCGTGCACCCGGGCCTCTTTCAGATGCCCGCCCGTAACACGCGAATCGTCATCAGCCAGGGAGACGTGAATATGCGATATGAGCTCCCCGCCCGAGTTTACGAAGTTGCCGGTAGCCGAGACTATCTCCCGGGGCCCGGAAAGGTTATTATCCTTATAGGTCCCCTTTCCCATAAAATACCCCAGCCGGACATCTTTCATCATCCCGGTTCCGCTTAACAGAACCCCCAGACCCGCGGGTTCCGCTCCAACGGCTTTCTCCAGAGAACTTATAACGTCCTCTCCCTGCCTGAGGCGCACTGCAATAAGATTTCCCTCTTTACGGGTTTCCATAATTTAAGCCCTTATATCAAAAATACAGCTGTTTTGTAAACCCCCCGAAAACATGTCAGCCGCGCAACCCCGGAATACCCCACCTCGTTTCACGGCCGATTTTACCTTTATTTCACACTTATTTCATTTCTTTTTCAATCAAGAACCGTATAATATCAATGGAAATATTAAGAAAGCTTAGTAAATTAAGGAGAGAACATATGAAACTTTATCTGAAAAACTTAACCGGGATTTTTGCAATAGCAGGGCTTGCCTTCAGTTTATGTGTTACCGAGGCGCATTCAAGACTCTCCCATATCCGGGAACGCAGTAACCAGAGGATCTCAGCTATGATGGACAGGGCCGCCGCACGCGCTCCCAGGGGTCACACACGAGCTCTGAGCCTGGGAAGTGTCAGACTCGCCGGAAGAGGAGCGAAAGTAAGCAGACCGGCGCCAAGACCCAACCTTCCCTCCGCATCAGATGTTAAAGCAATAAACGACCTCAAAGATACGTACCAGGATTCTCTGAAAGATATTCATCAGGAGAAGGAGGCTGAACTTGCCCCTATAGAGGCGGAGATAGCCGAAGCAGTTGAGGCTCTTGAGGAGGAGTTCGGAACACAGATAGAGGCTCTCAATAAAGAGATTGATACTCTGATAAATGCTAAAGACGCGGCCCTTTCCGAATTAAGGAAAGATTTTCTCACTGACCTTCTGACAGCTGTAAAAGAGGGAAACCTCGGGGATATCGGAGACCTAATAAGCGGTTACAGGTCCGACCGCAAGGAGGTCTCTAAAGCTTTTGACGGAGAGATAAGCGATATAAAGGATAATATCGCCGATGCCGAAGAGGCGCAGGAGAAAGCGGTTGAGGCGGTCAAAGAGAGCTATGCCGCTGATCTGAAAGAGATAAACGATAAGTACGATGCCAAGGCCGACGAACTTCTTGCCGAGTATAAGTCGGATGTTAAGGATTACTGGAAAGATAATAAATTCGGGAACCAGAATATACCTGACAGTGTCCTTGATCCTGAGAAAAAGACAAAACTCTCAGATCTGAGAAATATAAGAAGTTTTACTTCATCATCCTCGGGAACTGTCCCCAGAAGAGCGGCTTCCCTGCCGAATATGCGAATAGTCAGAAGCGGTATCTCCTCCGGAGCGCCGGCCAGAAACGTCAATTTTGCCGCTTCAAGCGGATCGTCCGTAACTCCTGCAAGCAGAAACCTCTTTTCCTCTTCAAGCGGATCGTCCGCAACTCCTGCAAACAGAAACCTCTTTTCCTCTTCAAGCGGATCGTCCGCAACTCCTGCAAACAGAAACTTCATTTCCGCAACTCCGAGCGGATCGTCCAGTAATATTGTAAACAGCAGAGTTTCCTCTTCTGGACCGCCGAGTTCAGCCTATAGAAATCTACCTGAGAGCATATCAACACGGAGCGGGGCTGGGATAATATCACTCAACGTTTCCGATATACCGGAAATTCAAAGGGAGGCCACCCCTCTTTCTCCTTCGTGGACAAGATAGGCTGTAAGTTTCGTACGGCGCAATAAGAAAAACCCGGTTTAAATCGGGTTTTTCTTATTAATTCCAAATTCTTTTAGGGCATTTACCGTTTCAGGGACTAAATTCATCCCCATTTTTGTTAGCTAAAACTTGAAATAATAGCTTTAC
>SLGR01000117.1 GCA_007136585.1 Candidatus Sumerlaeota bacterium
CACTGATCTGAGGTTTCATTTTAGATAAGTATAAGAAGCGTTATACCAGCACCAGAAAGGATAAAACCTATAAGCTGGACGGGACTTTTTTCGGAATAAAACCATGCCAGCATCCGCCCCGCAGTGGAAGGCAGGAGGGCCAGAAACAAACCGGTAAGCGCCAGGAATATTCCGTAAACAGCTACTATCCAGTGAACCAGCGTCAGAGCCAGGTAAATACGGGTAAGAAAAAACAGTACCGCTCCGGCAGCCAGTAGAAAGATTCCCAGAACCCGCTTGAGTCCGCTTTCCAGCCGGGAGAACTCCTCCGAGACCTCTGCGGCTTTCCCGGGAATAAAAAGCGCTATAAGCCCCTCAAGAGTTATTATACCTGATATTATAACGGCTATAATCTCCATTCCCGTCTCACTTTCCGGCCACCTGGATACAGGCGCCCTATTTTTTCTCCTCTTTCCAGAACCCTTTTAATTTCTTAAGCCTGCTCCTGTCCGGACACTCGTAGTAAAGATCCTTTATTGAAAGCCCTATCGCCGGATGAACAAAATTTTCCAGTATATCCTTCAGGGGCTTAAGTACGAACTTCCTGTCCTGAAGCCCCGTATGCGGGATAGTAAGAGTTTCGTCCGCTATTATTATATCGTCTACCAGTATTATATCTATATCTATTTCCCTTGGAGCGTTTGGATATGAGTCCTTACGCCCCATCTTTTTTTCCATAGCGCTTGTTTTTTTGAAGATTTCATGAGGTTCAGGTTCGCTCTCAAAACTTACGCAGCAGTTATAGAAATTCTCCTGGCCCTTCTGGCTATCGTAAAAAGGGGGCGCCTCATATACAGGGCTGATCTTGAGTGGCCCGAACTCTTTCTCGATAAGCTTCACAGCTCTCTTTATATTTTTCTCCCTGTCACCCATATTAGAGCCCAGGCTGAGCGCTACTACTGCCATGAGATCCTCCCTATCCTATCAAGTGCCTCATTTATACGGGACTCATCCCTGGTTAGAGCAAACCTGAGATACCCTTCACCGGAAGGCCCGAACCCGGAGCCCGGTGTGCAGACCACACCGGCTTCGCTTATCAGCCTCTTTACGGCCTCTGCCGAACCGGTGTTTCCGGGCGGTCGGGCCCATATGTAAAAAGTAGCAGATATTTCGCCAAGTTTCCAGCCAAGGCGGCGCAGACCATCCGACATAAGAGTAAGACGCCGGTTATAGGTTTTTCTGAGAGGCGCGGTAAGCTCCTCATACTTTGAAAGAGCGTACTCCGAGGCATCCTGGACCGCCCCGAATACTCCGGAATCTATATTATCCTTTATCCCGGCAAGACCGGATACTAGCTCCGCCGATCCGCAGGCCCATCCAGATCTCCACCCGGTCATTGAAAATGTTTTTGAGAGAGAATGAAACTCGACTGCCGTTTCCATAGCCCCGGGAACCTGGAGTATACTGGGCGGAGGATCGGCGTAGTACATTTCGCTGTAGGCAGCGTCGTGGGCTATTATAACCTTATGTTCAAGAGCGGCCTCTATAAGTTTCCTGAAAAAATCAGTGGAGCAGGAAGCACCTGTAGGGTTATTGGGATAATTTATAAACATCATCCCGGCCCCGTCAAACCCTGACTCTGCAAGAGAATCCACATCCGGAAGAAACCCGTTGTCCTCAGTAAGAGAAAAGTAAACCGGAACGCCGCCGGCAAATCTTACCGCGGAATTATATACAGGATACGCCGGCTCGGGAACAAGAACCTTATCCCCCGGGTTTATGAAAGCCAGCGGGAAATGGGCTATCCCCTCCTTTGAACCTATGAGAGGATGTATCTCTTTACCCGGATCAAGACTTACATCAAACCTCATCTTGAAAAAATCGGCTATCTGATCCCGGTAGCTTTTCTTTCCTTTCCCCATAGGGTACTGGTGATTAACCGGGTTTTCAAGGGCCCGGACCATCACTTCTCTTACCGGACCGGGCGTGGGGATATCAGGATCACCCACCCCAAGGTTTATTATATCAACACCCTCCTCAACAGCCTTCTGCTTCATCCTGTCAACCTCCACGAAAAGGTAGGGAGGAAGCAGTTTAAGCCTCTCCGAAAATTCAAATCTCTCATTCTGCGACATAATTCCTCAAACTTCCTATATTCTCTATAACAACCTCTACAGTATCACCGGCAGCCATACTCCCGACACCCGGGGGAGTACCCGTAGCTATGACATCCCCGGGATTGAGAGTCATATACCCCGATATAATACTCACCAGTTCATCTACCCCGAATACCATTTCCGAGGTTCCGGAGCTCTGTTTCACCCTGCCGTTAAGGCGGAGTTCTATGCCAAGACCGTCGGGCTCAGCGCCGGAAACCATTACAGGCCCAAGCGGCGCAAAAGTATCATAGCTCTTTGCTCTGGTCCACTGCCCGCCCGGCTCCTGAAAGTTCCTTGCGGTTACGTCATTAAAACAGGTATACCCCATTATATACTTTCGGGCCTCGCTGACCGGAACCGACCTGGCCGTCTTTTTCATTATAACGGCGAGCTCCGCTTCGTAATCCAGCCTGGAACACCCGGGCGGACGGCGTATAACCCCTTCCGGCCCCAGCAGACTTGAGGGGGGCTTCAGAAAAATTACAGGTTCCCCGGGAACAGGCATATTGAGTTCCTCGGCATGATCCCTGTAATTCAGCCCGACGCATACTATCTTTGTAGGAACGCACGGAGGCAGAAACCTGACTTCATCAGAACCGAGTTTCTCCTCCGACACCCCCCATTTTCCGAAGAGATCCCCGACTAAGACTTCAAGAAACTCCCCGTTTAAGCGGCACCAGGATTCCCTGCGCCCGTTATCGCAGAGAACCCGGGCGAACTTAATCAAGAAAGAACATCCTCCATCGTATAAAGTTTCCCGGGGCTCCGGCCATGAAGCCATAGAGCCGCACGCACGGCCCCCGAGGCAAAGATATCCCTGGTCTCCGCCCTGTGAAAGAGTTCTATTCTCTCATCTTCGCCTATCCACATAGCGGTATGCTCGCCCACGATCCCTCCGCCTCTAACCGCATGCACACCCACTTGAGAGGGTTTTCTCGGACCGGAATCGGGGGTTCTGCCCTTAAGGAGTTCTTCTCCCTCACGGGCCATAATTTCAGCTATCCTGAGGGCCGTCCCGGAGGGCGCATCGGCCTTGCGGTTATGATGGGCTTCCACAACCTCCCTGTCAAACCCGGGAAGACTTTCTGTTATTATCCGGGCCAGTTTAAAAATAAGGTTTACCCCTATACTCATATTCGGGGAGAGAAGAACCGGGGTGGCAGAAGCAAGCTCCGTTATCTCGTCCTTCTGACCGGAGGTGAACCCGGTGGTTCCTATGACGACTCCCGTCCCGCTCTTTGCGCACTCTTTCAGAACACTTATGGCCTGCCCGGGCGCCGAAAAATCTATCACAACATCAACCGAAGAGACTTCCGTATTATCGGTTGTTATCCTTGCGTTAGCGAAGTCTCCGGGATCTTCCGGGGTATCCTGCCTGTCAATAATAAGAGAAAGTTCCGCGCCTGGGGTTTCCTTAACTATCCGGCTTATGCGCCGGCCCATGTGTCCGAGACCCCCCGAAACACATATCCTGACCATCAGGTATTAACCAGGGACATCCCGGCCAGAACTTTCCTGAGCCGCGGTTTTGAATCTTCGGAAATATTTACGAGAGGAAGGCGAAGTTCCGGCTCTATCCTTCCCATCATTCCGAGAGCCTCTTTTACAGGCCCGGGGTTCGTCTCTATAAAAAGCGCATCCATAAGAGGCAGCCACTTATAATGAAGTTTCAGGGACTTATCAAAATCTCCTTTAAAGTACAGACTGCATATATCATGTACGACTCCGGGTACAACGTTGGCAAGCACGGAGACGACCCCCTTTCCTCCGATCGCAAGAAGAGCATATGTGAGAGGATCGTCCCCGGAAAGCAGGGTTATATCGTCCCCGCATATGCGAAGCACTTCAGCCCCCTGAGTCACTGAACCCGAGGCCTCCTTGACAGCCGTTATATTCTCTATCCGGGCAAGACGACCCACCGTCTCCGGAAGCATATTAACCCCGGTTCTTGAGGGAACGTTATAAAGACATATGGGAATATCAACGCTTTCGGCGACTTTCCGGTAGTGCCTGTAGAGCCCTTCCTGCGTAGGTTTATTGTAATAAGGAGTTATTATAAGGGCCCCGTCAGCTCCGGCCTCCCTGGCAAAAGCCGTAAGTTCTATCGTCTCCGCCGTGGAGTTTGATCCCGTGCCGGCCATTACCGGGCAGCGCCCCCCTACTTCTTTTATAACAGTCTCAACGACCTTTTTATGCTCGTCATGCCTTAGAGTGGCGGCCTCACCCGTACACCCGCACGGCACTATGCAGTCTGTTTTTGATTCTATATGCCAATTTACCAGCTTTTTAAGGGTATCGTAATCAACCTCTCCGTCTTTAAACGGCGTAACCAGGGCCACGCAGGAACCTTTAAACATAAAAACCTCCCTTAATCAATTTGCTATATCTCCATCTCACCTTTAAAAACTACCCTCACCCGCCCTTCCAACTTAACATCATAAACCCTGGAAAGCAAATCCTCTGAATCAGTCATTTTGAAATGCACTTTAAGAATCTCTCCCCCGCGGGTCTTGATATTTACGGGAGGGGAGGTCTTTCCCTTGAGTGCCGTTATGACAGCGCAGGCAACCGCCCCGGTGCCGCAGGCCAGTGTCTCGCCTTCAACACCCCTCTCATAGGTTCTCATCTTAACCTCAGAAGGACCCGTAACCTCGGCAAAATCCACATTTGTCCCTTCCGGAGCAAACTCTCTGTGATGTCTGAGAGTTCTGCCGATACCCTCTACGTCAAGGGAACCTATACGGTCGGTTTCTATAACGGCATGGGGTACCCCCGTGTTTATATAAGAAACACTTATAGGATCGGTACCGATTTTAAGCAGCATATCGAGACTGGTTCCGGAAGGAGGCGGCATACCCAGTTTTACCATTCCCGATTTAGACGCGGAAGCCTCCATTATCCCGGCCTTAGTAGTGAACCTCATCTTCCTGCTTCCTGTCTTAATAAAATGGTAATAGGCGCAACACCGCGCCCCGTTGCCGCACATTTCCACCTCCCCGCCGTCAGAGTTAAATATCCTCATAATGAAATCAGCGGGGCTATCCTTCTCAAGTAAAAGCACACCGTCTGCTCCTACAGCCCGTTTCCTTTCACAGATTTCCCGGAAAATTTTACTGAAATTTATCCTGCTATAGGTTCCGGAGGTGTTATCTAAGATAATAAAATCGTTCCCCGAACTCTCTGCCTTGTAAAACTCAATTTTCATAATTCCGCCTGTATTAGGTCTTCGTAACTTTCCCGGCGCCTTATCAGTCTTACCTGACCGTCCTGGACCATAACCTCGGAAGGACGGGGGCGTGAGTTATAGTTGGATGCCATAGAAAACCCGTAGGCTCCGGCATCGCATATAGCTATCAGGTTCCCGGGAACCGCGCCTTTCAGGGTTCTTTCACGGGCCATAACATCTCCTGTCTCGCATACCGGACCGGCTATATCAGCCGTGACAGTTTCCCCGGATTCTGTAACAGGCAGAACCTCATGACGGGACCCGTACATGGCGGGGCGGAGAAGATCATTGAATCCCGCGTCAATTATAATGAAATTCTTCGGCTCCTGTTTCTTCACATAAAGTATCTTTGAGATAAGGTACCCGGCATCCCCCACAATGGAGCGCCCCGGTTCAAGTATGAGGGAGCAGGGCAGATCCGCAAGGTGTTCCTTTAACACCTCGGCGATTTCATAAGGGGAAGGCACGTCCTCGCTCCCGTATCTTATACCCAGACCTCCGCCTATATCCACATACTTTACTTTAATACCCATCCCGGAGAGCTCCGAAACAAATTCCGAAGAGGCCTCGGCTACCAGCCTGAACGGCTCAAGGTCCGTTATCTGAGAACCTATATGAAAATGTACGCCCCTTATCTCTACGGAGTACATTGCGGCGGCCTCCCGGTAAAGCTCAAGGGCCCGCTCCCGCGGAATCCCGAACTTGCTCTCCCTGATCCCTGTGGATATTTTGGGATGGGTAAGAGGATCTATATCAGGATTAACCCTGACCGATATACCGGCTGTAGTATTCTCATCAAAAGCGGTCTTTCGTATAACCTCAAGCTCCTGAGCGCTCTCAACATTCAGCATCCTTATCCCGCTTCTGACAGCCTGGCGGATCTCCTCCTCTGACTTGCCTACACCCGAGAAGACAATCTTCTCAGGGTCCACACCGGCCTTAACGGCCATAAAAAGCTCTCCCCCCGAAACCACATCGGCCCCGGCTCCGAGAGAAGCAAGAAGCGATATAATCTCCGGGTTGGAGTTAGCCTTTACCGCATAGCATATATCGGTTTTCATAAAACCGAAGGCATCGGCATACCTGCGGTAATTTTCTCTTATCCGCCCTTCGCTGTATATATACAGGGGAGTCCCGTACTCCCGGGCCGTTTCCGCAAGACCGCACCCGTCAAGGATGAGTTCCCCGTTTTTCCTGTAAAGATCACCTCTTGCTGAATCTTCGTTCAACTGCGTTCTCCATTCTTATGTATTCGAAAACATCCTCATCCGCAAGCGGGGCCTCTTCCCTTATATCCTGAAGGGAAAAATCCGAGAAATTTCCGTACCCGCGCTTCAGCCCCACCCGGGCCAGCCGCCCCGCCGCCTGGTGGGCGCTGCGGAAATCCATACCTTTTCCTACAAGGTACTCGGCCATATCGGCAGCGTCCGTAAACCCTTCCCGGGCCGCGGCGCCCATCTTTTCAGTATTGAAACTTATATTGCGCAGTATATCCGGAATTATATCCGCTATACTCTCGGCCAGCGAAGCCGCATCTATCACCATCCTGTCCTCCTGCATATCACGGTTGTAAGTAAGGGGAAGCCCTTTCATCACCGTAACAAGCCCTGAAGATATCCCGGCAAGACGACCCGCCGCGCCACGTATAAGCTCCAGGCAGTCGGGGTTTTTCTTCTGAGGCATTATGGACGAGGTTTCCGCTATTGAATCATCAAGTTCAATAAATGAGAACTCCCGGCTGGCAAAGAGGACGAACTCCTCGGCAAGCCGTGAGAAATTTACACCCATCAATGCGCAGGCGGAGGCAAACTCAAGTATATGATCCCTGGAAGAGACCGCGTCCATCGAGTTTTCAATAACCGAGTCAAACCCGAGCTCTTCCGCCATCATACCAACATCCAGTTTTATCCCCGTAGATGCCCCGGCTGCCGCGCCCAGAGGCAGCCGGTTAATTCTTTCTCTCAGCTGCCTGAACCGTTCTATATCCCTTCCAAACCAGCTGCGGTAAACCCCGAGGTACGTAGAGAGATTTACGGCCTGCCCCCTCTGAAGATGCGTGTAGGCCGGCATATACACAGAACTTCCCCCGGTTTCCAGGTCCTTCTGCCTGAGTGACTCAACCGCGGTTTCAAGATAATCTATTATCCTTGACACCGAATCCCTGAGGTACATACGCATATCGCAGGCAACCTGGTCATTGCGGGAGCGCCCGGCGTGGAGCTTCTTCCCCGGCTCGCCCATAGCAGCCTCCACCGCCATATGTATATCATCGTGCCCCGCGCTGAACCCGGACGGGTCTTTCCTGAAACCCTCCAGGGCCCTGTCGAGTGCTGACTCGATCTCAGTAAGATCGGATTCGGATATGTACCCGGCCTCTTTCAGACCCCGCGCGTGAACCCGGCTCTGCCTTATATCGTATTCGGCAAAGACCGCATCCTTCTCCACAGACGATGTGAACCCGGCGATCTTCTCACTGAGTCCTTTCTGAAGCATCCCGTCCCTAAGAATCATCTTTTCCGCCTCCCCAGGTCCTAAGCGGCAGACCCCACAGCTCTATGAACCCCTCGGCTGCGTCATGGGAAAAAACGTCTTTCTCCGTGTAAGTGGCAAGTTCCTCGACATATGCCGACCGGGGGGACCTCCGTCCTGTTACAACAGCGCGCCCCTTAAAGAGCTTTACCCTGACCTCTCCGGTGAGCCTCTCAGCGGAAGTATCGGAGAAATTCTGTATGGCCTCCCGGAGAGGGGAGAACCACTTCCCTTCGTAAACAAGCCTGCCGTACTCAATGGCAAGTTTTCTCTTGTTGAGCACGAGTTCTTTCTCAAGAACAATAGATTCCAAGGCCCTTAGGGCTGAAAAAAGTACCGTGGCTGCGGGAGATTCGTAAACCTCCCTGGATTTTATACCTACGACCCTGTTCTCCACCATATCCACACGTCCTACACCGTGCGCGCCGGCTATGGTGTTAAGACGCCTGACAAGTTCAGGTCCTTCAAGCTCCTCCCCGTCCAGGGCCGCCGGGTTACCGTTCCGGAAAAGGAGGGTAACCTCCTGCGGTTCATCCGGCGTCTCCTCTACGGGAGTTACTATTATGTATGAATCCCGGGGAGGTTCTCTCCAGGGGTCCTCCAGTTCGCCGCACTCCACGCTTATACCCCAGAGGTTTCTGTCTATGCTGTACTTGCCTCCGCCCCGGTCGTCAATTGAAAGGCCCCTCTCTCTCAAATACTCAAGCTCCTCTTCCCTGCTGGTGAGCTCCCAGTTTCTGAGCGGGGCAAGAACCTTGAGCGAACTGTCAAGAGCCCCGGTCGTCACCTCGAACCGGACCTGGTCGTTTCCTTTCCCTGTGCATCCGTGCGCTACGGCATCGGCGCCGGTCTCGCCGGCTATCCTGACCTGCCAGCTTGCTATAAGCGGACGAGCCAGGGCAGTGGCCAGAAGATAACTGTCCTCATACACAGCCCCGGCTCTGAGCGCAGGGAAGGCGTAATCGTTTATAAACTCTCCGGTAAGATCCCTGAAATAAAACTCGTCGGCGCCGGCCTTCCGGGCCCGCTCCCTGAGCGCCTCGGTATCCTCAGATTCTCCCAAAAGAGCGCAGAAGGCAACCACCCGGGCCCCGTACTTCTCCTTAAGCCAGGGGATTATGCAGGTTGTATCAAGCCCCCCCGAATACGCAAGAACTATCTTTTCCATATAAAAACCCTCCGGTTCGTATTCTCAGACATTAATATACACTCTCAGATAATTTCACGGAAATACTCAGCCGCGGCGGAGACCATACCATCAATATCTTCCTTCTCTATAATAAACGGGGGCAGGAACCGTATAACGCTCTCCCTGGTGCAGTTTGCGATATACCCTTTCTCAAGAAGGTACTTCACAAGTTCTGAACCGGCCATGTCAAGTTCCATCCCTACCATAAGGCCCCTCCCGCGTATATCCCTTATACGCTCAAACTCTTCTGAAAGCCCTTTAAGCGATTCCATAAGGTGCCGGCCTTTACTCTCAACCTCATGAAGAAGTTCCGGTGTGATCATTCTGACGGAGGCCAGGGCAGCCGCGCAGCAAACGGGGTTTCCCCCGAAAGTGGAACCGTGGTCTCCGGGTTTAAGGGCCGAAGCGGTTTTGGGGTTCATTATACAGGCAGCCAGCGGGAGCCCCCCGCCGAGGGCCTTTCCCATAGTAACAATATCCGGAGTTATCCCGTAGTGCTCATACCCGCAGAAACTTCCGGTACGCCCCATCCCGGTCTGTATCTCATCTATTATAAGAAGAATATGGTTCTCGTCGCAAAACTTCCTGAGCCCCCTTATAAAATCTCTCTCAGCCGGAATGACACCGCCTTCCCCCTGGATGACCTCAACAATGACCGCGCAGGTTTTCGAACCTATCTTATCCTCAACCGCGGCCAGAAAATTATACTCCGCGTGGAGAAACCCCTCCGGGAGGGGACCGAACCCGTCCCGGTATCCGGCCTGCCCCGTAGCTCCGAGCATAGCCAGGGTCCGGCCGTGGAAAGAGTTAAGAAAAGATATGACCTCGTACTTCTCCCCGTCGAAATATTTTCTCGCCGCCTTGACGGCCGTCTCGTTAGCCTCGGCCCCGGAGTTACAGAAAAAGACCTTACCTCCGGGCATAACCCTGCGGGCAATTTCATCGGCAAG
>SLGR01000240.1 GCA_007136585.1 Candidatus Sumerlaeota bacterium
TATCAAGTATAGCGTTTTAAAACAGCCATTTAAATTATTTCATTGATATCTCTTACACTCAGGGCCGGCATCAGTTTTTATTTTACCGTATTTAATCGGTCGTATTGATTTTTTAAGGGTATATTATTACCCTATAGTTGCCAAGTTAAGTTAAAAATCAGGATAAATGACCGGGGTTTTCAGCTGTTCGGTTTATGAAGCTGTATTCAGGGATTTGAAAGGCCCGGAAAAGGATAAGCACAGGAGAAAATTATTATGAAATATATGGCGCCCGCAACTCTGAAGGAGGCCGAAAAACTAAAGGACAGCTTAAAAAAATCCCGCTACCTTGCGGGCGGGACGACGCTAAACTGGCGCTCGGCCCCGGAGGGCTCCCCGGTCATAGATCTCAAGAACCTCCCTATTCACGGGATAAAGAAAAAAGGATCCGCCATAGAGATCGGGGCCCTGACCGTTTTAAGCGATCTGAAATCAAGCCCCCTCATCCCCGCCGGGCTCAAAGAAGCCGTCGGGATGTTTGATGCTCTCAACATCCGCAATATGGCAACGGTGGGGGGCGCTTCCGCGGGAGCCTTTTTCATATCCAATATACTCCCTGTCCTTATCGCATACAAAGCCTCCGCAGCTTACTACTTCAACTCAAGGAAAAACACAATGCTGCTTGAGAACTGGCTGAAAGAGAAGAAAGGGATTTTATGCTCTATCCTGATAACACATCCGAAACGCAGAGTTTACGCGGCGCAGGATAAAGTAGCGGCCATAGATTTTCCTTCCGTGGTGACAGCGGCAGGGTTTAACTTAACCTCCGGCAGGATCAAAGATGCCGTCCTTGCGGTAAGCGGCCTCTCCGGAAAACTGCAGGTCTTAACCGACGCGGCGGCGTACCTGAACTCCGTTTCCGCGGAGGAACTGGATTTCTCGCGTCTTAACAGTATCGTTCAGGAGAGCATCTCTCCCTCCGGGAATGTAAAGGTCAGCGCAAGGGTCAAACGCAGGTTTATTGAAAAACAGATCAGGGAAATTCTGGATCATATAGGAAGGGATTCATCATGAAAATAACCTTTACACTTAACTCCAGGAGGGTAACCGTTGAGGCCGGCGAGTACGAAAAGGTCCTTCCTCTCCTTAAAAGGCTTAATATACGATCGGTCAGGAAAGGGTGCGACGAGGAGGGAAAATGCGGCAACTGTTCAATAATACTTGACGGGAAACTTGTAAACTCCTGTCTTTTAATCGCCCCACAGATAGACGGAAGGACCGTTGAGACCGTTGAATCCCTTTCCGGGGGGCCAGGGCTGAGCCGACTGCAGGAGGCCTTCATAAAAGCCGGGACAGTGCAGTGCGGATACTGTACCCCTGCCCAGCTCCTGGCCGCAAAGGCTCTACTTGATAAAGTGAAAGACCCCACCAGGGAAGAGATACGCGAGGCCTTCGGGGGGGTCGTCTGCCGCTGCACCGGGTACGCAAAATTCTTTAACGTCTTTGAGATACTCAAAGGCAGGTCCCCTAAAGATTTTACCCCGGAGTATAAAAAAGAGTACAAGGTCGTAGGAAAGATAACAGATAAGATAGACGCCGTACAGCAGGTGAGGGCGGAGCCCTCTTACGTGGAGGATTACGTCAGCCCCGACGCATGCCGCCTTTATATCCTCAGAAGCCCCCATCCCCACGCGGAGATAATATCCATAGATACCTCGGAAGCGGAAAAAATGCCCGGGGTTGAGTTTATACTTACCCATAAGAACTCCCCGAAAAATTTCTACACACAGGCCGGGCAGAGTTACCCCGAACCCTCCCCTTATGACAGGCAGGTAATAGGAAAGAAGATGAGGGTCATAGGCGACAGGGTTGCCGCGGTGCTTGCCGGAACACTTGAGGAGGCCGAAGCCGCCGCCAGGAAGATAAAAGTCCGGTACAAGTCCCTTGAGCCGGTATTTACGATTGAGGACGCGCGCCGGAAAGGGGCTCCCGTCATACATAACCGGGATACTTCCATCGACCCCCTGTATATCGGAGGCGACCCCTCAAGGAACCTCGTCTGCCATAACAGCGGGGGGATTGGCGATACTGAAAAGGGGTTCAGGGAATCCGAACTTACAGTTGAAAGGACCTGCAGGACCCCGAACGTCCAGCATACCCCGATGGAGCCCCATACGGCCTACGCCTATATGAAAAACGGGCGCCTGGTCATACACTCCTCCGTTCAGACCCCTTATCACGTAAGGAGGATAGTATCCGGGATCCTCGGTCTCAGCGAGAACAGGGTAAGGATCATAAAGGAAAAAGTCGGCGGAGGGTACGGGGCCAAGCAGGACTGCGGCGTTGAGGATATAGTCGGAACCGTCGCATATCTCTCCGGGAAACCCGTTTACTACCGTATGACCCGGCGTGAAGAATTTGTTGTCCGGACCAGGCCCCCTCTCCATATTACCGTAAAAGCGGGGGCGGATAAGAACGGCAACCTTAAAGCCATAAAGATAAACACCCTCTCCGATACGGGGGCTTACGGGCCCCACTGCCTAACTGTCCCTATGAACGGGTGCTCAAAAACCCTGCCGATGTTCACCTGCAAAAATATGTCCTATGAGGTAAAATCCTACTATACAAACAATATAGTCACCGGGGCCTACCAGGGGTACGGGGTGCCCCAGACCAATTTTGCCGTCCATATGGTCCTGGCGGAACTCGCCAAAGGGCTGGGTATGAGTTTTGAGGATTTCATAGCAAAAAACCTTGTAAAAAAAGATTATAAGCTTGATATCCTCAAGCAGCTCGGGGAGGGAACCGAGGGGCTGGCCCAGAAGATCTCAAGCTGCGGACTGGGCGAGTGCATAGAAAAAGGCCTTAAGAGATACAGGAAATGGAAGAATAACAAATACCCTGCCTCCGGAGATTACGTTCAGGGCAAGGGTATGGCCGTAATGATGCAGGGCTCCGGGATCCCCGGGATAGATTCTGCCAACGCAATGATAAAGATGATATCAGACGGGACATTTATGCTTTATATAGGCGGGGCAGACCTCGGAACAGGCGAGGATACCGTTGCCGCTAAAATAGCGGCTGAAGAACTCTGTGTTACACAGGAACAGATCGCGGTAACCTCGGCGGATACGGATACAACTCCCTTCGACAAGGGCTCGTACGCCTCAAGCGGAACCTTCTTCACGGGAAACGCCTCATACAGGGCCGCAAACAATATGAGGAAACTTATCATAAAGGCGGCTGCCGATATCCTGAGAGTGAAGAGATCCGATATAAAAATCGGAAACGGGAAAATAACAGCCGGCAGGAAAACCCTGACCTATAAAGACCTGGCCTACAAGACCCAGTCCGGTTCAGGGTGCGGGCAGCTTATAGCCACGGGGGCCTTTACTACCGAACAATCCCCGATCCCGTACGCGGCTCATTTTGCCCAGGTCACAGTAAACAGGCGAACAGGGATAATAAAAGTGGATAAGTATTACGCTCTCCACGACTGCGGTATCCCCGTAAACCCCGACCTGGCGGAAGGGCAGGTCTACGGAGGGATTATGAAAACAATAGGCCACTCTCTCTACGAGGCTGTAGAGTTCAATGAAAAAGGGATATGCCTGAACGCGGATTTCACCAACTACCCGGTACCCGGGATCAAGGACCTGCCGGAAGAGATTGATGTTGAGCTCATAGAGGTAGATGACCGCATAACCCCTTACGTCGGAAAATCAATATCAGAGATCGCCTGCAACGGAGCCGCCGCCTGTATAGCGATGGCGGTAAACGATGCCCTCGGGATATGGTTAAGGGAATGGCCTTTCAGGCCCGAGAAGTTACTGGCTGCCCTTGAGGAAGCTGAGAAAAATACCTGACCCGGTCAGGAACCCGTTAAATATCTAAGCCCGAGCTCCACTTTTTTCTCTATCTTTTTTTCCCGGGCTTCGGTCAGTTTCAAAGCTTTATCTACAACAAAAGCCCTTGATTTTATACCGCAAAACTTAAGGGTATCTTTCCTGAGAACCTTAACGCTTCTGTCTGCGGAGGTAAGTTTTGTAAGAATTCTAGGGGCCCCCGTACTTGTAAGTATGAGCGCTTTTTTTCCCTTGAGAAGCCCCCTTGGGATTTTCCCTTCATACTTATAGGCAAAATGAGGGGTAAATACCCTGTCAATGAACCCTTTCAGTATTGAAGGCGTATTCTGCCACCAGGTGGGATAAATGAAGACCAGCTTTTCTGAATCTTTAATTTTTTCCTGTATCTTAAGGACCTCGGGGGCTATCTCCCTGCGCCCTGAGGTATAATGCTCCGAAGGTTTCAGGACCGGACCGAAATTATCCTCATACAGGTCTACAAGCTCATATTCAATATCTCTCCCCTGAAGTTTCTTTTCAAGAGTTGAGAGAAAGAAACCGCAGTGACCGTCCCTGTTTGGGTGAGCGTATATTATCAGCATATGATTATCTCCTTCTTTACTTTTTATTTCTCGTCCATATACCCGGGAAACCTTATTCTATGGCAGGTATACCCCCCGGGGTTCTTCTGAAGGTAATCCTGGTGGTAACATTCAGCCGGGTAAAAGCCGGCGAGAGGTTCAACCGCCGTAACGACAGGATCTTTCCACCTGCCCGAATTGTTAACAATTGCAATAAACTCTTCTGCCTGCTTTTTTTCCTCCTCGTTCTCATAGAAAATTGCCGAACGGTACGAGCTCCCGGTATCGTTACCCTGCCTGTTCAGCGTCGTGGGGTCGTGGATGCGGAAGAAAAAATCCAGAACCTCCTTATAAGATATAACTCTCTCGTCATACTCTACCTCTAAGGCCTCGGCATGCCCGGGATGATTCTCATAGGTCGGATCCGGGTTCTCCCCGCCGGTATACCCGACACGGGTGCCGACGATCCCCGGCTGTTTTCTAAAGAGCTCCTGCATCCCCCAAAAACATCCTCCTCCCAAAACAGCTTTTTTAATCACTATACTCCTCCGGGATAAATTTTAAAGATAATGAATTAACGCAATGACGGGTGTTTTTTGGGGTAAACCCTTCACCCGAAAAAATATGCCCCAGATGTCCCCCGCACCGCGCGCAGGAAATCTCTCTCCGGATTCCGTCCGCATCCGGGGTTTCCCTTACCGCCCCGGGAATCTCATCGTCAAAAGCGGGCCATCCGCACCCGGAACTGAACTTATCTTCCGAGCGGTAAAGCGGAGCGTTGCACTGCCGGCACAGGTATACCCCGTCCGCCGTGTTACTGAGATACTCCCCTTTAAACGGGGGTTCCGTTCCCTTTCCTTGAATAACCCTCTTCTCTTCTTCAGTAAGTTTATTCTTTTTTATATCCATAAGTTTATGATAACAAAATTAAAGCCTTACTCCAAAAGCCCCTTTTCCCTGGAGAGGAGACATTTAAGCTGATCCGCGGAAACCTCGGGCCGAAAATAAAAAATTATTCTGTTAAAAACCCTTAAAGGAAAGAGATATGCGGTGGGCGAGCCCGAGTTTGCCGTAGGGGCTTGCGGCGTAATCAAAAATTATATTATCCCTGGAAACCCCGAACCCGAAGGAAAATTCCGACAGCCCGTCAAGGGCGCTGTTTGTTTTATACCCCGCCCTTACGGAAACAGGGACCCCGGATATAACCCCAAATGTATACTCGGACCCGATATGGATCCCCGCATCATTATCATTGGGAATATTCATCTGAACCGCACCGGAGAGGTTTTCCGTTAAATGATACCCCGCCCCAAGGCGCATCAGAAACGGGAGTTTATGAGAGTTTTTATCCAGTTCCATTTCGGAGCCTAGGTTGGCAAATGAAAACCCCAGATCAAGCTTATCGTCCAGCATCCTGCCCCTGAGCCCGAAATCAACGGCAAGGGCCGAACCCTGCTTATCATATATTTTCTGGTGGATATACTTAAGGGTTAAGCCGGTATCCACCCCGTACAGGGTGCGGGCATAAGAAAGAGCTACAGCCAGGTCGTAAGGGGTAAAATCCCCTTTCCTTTCCCCCGCATCAGTTATTCTACTGATACTGCCGTAATTCAGATAGGTTACCGCAGCCCCCAGGCTCCCCCTTGCGAAATCCGACGGACGGGCATAGGCCAGGTAACTGTAGTTTATTCCCTGAAACCAGAAGGAATGCATAAAAGAAATTTCACCTTCGCTTATATAATTCAGCCCCGCGGGGTTGAAATAAACAGAGTAAACGTCATCGGCAAGCGGGGCGTAGGCCTCCCCCATTGCCGCCGGCCGGGCTCCGGGGGCAAGTTTAAGAAATACAGAGCCGGTCGTGCCCGTGTCTGAAGTGCCGTAACCGGCGCAGAGCTCCGAAGCAAGTAAAAAACCCAGAAAGATAAAAACAGATAAGAACTTCATTATCTGATAACCGCGATCTTCACTACTTTCTCCCGGCTCCCTGCCCTGACCCAGCACAGGTAAACCCCGGAGGCAACATACTCGCCCCGGTAATTTATCCCGTCCCAGCCCACATCCCACCACTGGTTGGCAGGCTTAGGCTCATTATCAAGAAGGGTTATTACGCGCTCCCCGGCTATATTATAGATCTCAATGCTTACTCTCTCTTCAGCCGCGGTATTTATCTTTATTCTTGTCACCCCGGAAGTCCCGGAACCCGGGTAAAAAGGGTTGGGCTGAATCTTCACTTCCTTAAAGACAGTATCTTCCGCGGGCTCCTGCGGTTCGTAAAAAACGCCGTAAGTTCCGGAATGATTGCTGTAAAAGGATACTCTCTGATTCTCTGTATCCACGGTTCCACCGACCCTCTCCCAGACGCTCCCTGTCCAGTAATAGGCCCTCAGCTTTGTCTCATCTATCGCTCCCGGTCCGGCAAAGTTTTCTGTGGAGTAATATATGTTGTACCTGGCCATTTTCCTGAGAGGTTTGTTTACGGTAAACTGCCGGGCGGAACCGGGAATAAGCTTATTATCCGGCATCTGAGCGTAAACCCTGCCCTGGGCGGAGATTTTCTCCCGGTACATCGCCCCGGCTTCTACGGCCCGGTTCATCTCAGGCAGCTCCTCCGCGGGCCCCGCTCCTACCGAGACCAGGGACTCTTCCTCTAACGCCCCCTCTTCCACATCGACCCGGTTGAACGCTGTATCCCTTGCCACCCCTCCCTCGACCCCCAGCAGGGTTCCGCTGAGAAAACTCACAACCCTTGCGACAAATACATCCAGCTTTCCCGCATCCGGGTCTTCGGAGTAGTTAAGATCTTCGGGGTAATTGGATTGAAAAATGTCCATATTGTGCGTAACATAGCCGAAAAGCCCGTCGGGGGACCATAACGGCGGGATGATGGGGGTGCCTAGCGGGTCTACGCCCTTCTCCCCGCTTCCGTCAGCATTTATCAGCACAAATTCAAGTTCTCCCGGTTCCGGTTCGGCAATGGAGATAACCTTCTCACCGTCATACGTCCAGGAAGGAAACATCCCCGGCGTATCGCTTATCCGGATTATTGAATCTTTCATATCCGCCGGGTCATCCTTATGTTCCATTACGTATATGTAATGGTCTTCATCGTAAGCTTCGGCCCCCTGAAAGGCCATTTTGTATGAATCCTCCTCCGGGTAGTATTTAAGGTTAAATGGTTCGCAGAAAAAGTCTCCCCCTGACCATTTCCCCGCGGCAGTAACCCACTGTGTGGTCCCGGAAGTTAAATCCACGCGCCCTATCTTCTGGTACTGCCCGCTGTTACTGAAATCGTCATGGTCATAGCCGGAACTGACAGTGAAATAAAGATAACCCTCAACTGATACCGGATGAAGACTATTGATAAGGCTCTCGTAATCATAAGGCCCGCCCTCCTTGCACTGATATAATTTCTCCGCGCTGCTTCTGTCAATTCCCGATACCCATATCTCGGAAGTAATATCTCCCCCGTGAGGATGATATACCTTCACATAAGCTATTTTATCATCAGATATCCAGGTGGCCCCCTCTATCCATCCCCCCTGGCCGGTGTATACCCCTGTTATCAGAACTATTTCATAAGGGGCAGGCCCGCTTTCAAGATCAATGTAAGCAACCGCGGAGAGGTTCCCCGGCTCGGCGCTGTAATCTCCCGTATCGGTATCGTCGGCCCAGTAAGTAAAAACTATCTTACTTCCGTCGGGAGAAAAATAGGCCGCTTCCACAAACCCTTCCTGGTATACTGTTTTACTTAAAAGACTTTCTTTTACGCCGGTCTCAAGGTTGTACTTATATAATTGTGACGGTACAGGGGGAGAGTCCTCAGGGAGTGGAAACTCGTCCTCCTCCCAGAAGATTATTTTCTTGCTGTCAGGGGACCAGGAGGCTGCGCGGGGTCCGGCCAGTTCATGGTGGTGGTGGGCGGAAACGTCTCTTCTTACCACAACCTGGCCCAGGGAGCCTCCCATAAAATCAGGCCCGTCTTCTCCTTTTACCTCAGGATAAGCGGCCCCGCAGAGAACAGGGCAGAAAAGTAAAAATAATATCAGTGTTTTCAACTGTTTTTATACCCTTATAATTTGATTTTCATTATGATATTATAAAGGTATATTAAAAGTCAAGCATAATGAAAGAGACCGAAGCAAGAAAAACTTTGTGGTATCAAACCGGCACACCCCTTGCTGCCCAGTACTTGTCCCACTCACCGTTCAGCTTTAATAGCCTCAAAGATAAAAGACTTGATAAGCCCGGGCGAATCCAGCTCATCCCTCTCTTTTTAAACCTTCTTGCAATTGTAATGTCTACTGTCTTCTCAATTGCCCCACTTGCTCCGAGGCATTTTACTTTCTTCCAATTCTCTATTCCTTCTTCATTGCTTTTGACATAGCCGTAAAGTTTTTTAAGTCTTTCCTGTAAATCCGGATCTCTGATCCTGACATACAGACTTCTGATTCTCTTGAGAAGCAGCCGGGCATTACTAGTAGTTTTAACTTCAGCTATCCAGTTGTCAGCTGCACGTTTATGATCTTCTCCAAGAGCCCTTGTAATATTCTGAGCCAGGTGCCAGAAATCCAGAAGATAAACAGCTCCCGGGAAATCGTATTTACACATCTTTTTTATCCATGATGCGCCGTCAGCCACATACAGTATCTCTTCGGCGTCCCACACACCCCAACCGGTACACTCGGCTATGAACTCTTCCCTGAAGGAATCTATGTTACCTACCGTAGCGTATGTTCTTTTATCCAGTATCCTGAATCGGTTTTTACTCACTTTCGCCTTTTCTGAGTAAATGACTCCTACCTTACATTCGACCGATCCCGGCTTGCTCCGGTCTTTTACAAATGTGCCGTCAACCTGGACAAAAACTCGCTTTCTCTTTTCTTCACTTTCAGGAATACAGTTATCATCAAAGATCTGCTCTCTTTTTCTTCTGACTGATTCCTGAACCTTTTCACCTTCTTCCTTAGCCCAGTTCTGTATCTGGCGGCCGCTCAGTTCTATTCCTGTCAGTTTCTTTAAGTTATCCGCGGCCTTATCATACGCCGTATCTGTCGCAAGATAAAGAGTCTTCTCCTTCAACCCGAGCGTTACGTTTCCGTTTTCCTGAAGACCGAGAACCTCATCCAGGGGATATCTCTCTTTGCCGCAGGTACAGCATTTAAATCGTGTCCTTGCATATTGAACTTCTCCGACTATCGTAGTAATTTTTCTTCTTACTCTTCCGATATTCTTTAATCGTCCTCCGCATAGACAACTTCTTTCCAGGTTACTCAGTTCATATTCTTCAATTCCCCGAATAGAATCCCTGAGCAGTCTTTCACCCAAATCACGTGTTGTTTCAAAGATCTTCTTCTCTACAAGATTGATGTCAAAGTCATTGATATTTACTTCGACCTTATCTTTTACTAAAATCTCTTTCACGGGCACACTCCTTTCTTGTTTCAATGACTAACAAGATTTTACAGAGTGTGCCTGTTTTTATCAATTACCTACCACAAAGTTTTTCTTGCTTCTGA
>SLGR01000077.1 GCA_007136585.1 Candidatus Sumerlaeota bacterium
ATATTAAACCAGTGGAGTTATGTTTTTATACTTTATTAACTGAAGAAGAATTAAAGAGAGGGAGCTGCGGCGGGAAACGGTTTATCAGAAAAGAAATCCCAGTATGCGGTCCAGTCTGAATACCCTTATCCCGGATACCCTCCGGCAGTAGGCCACCAGGTAAGTGTAATTTGAATAAGATACTATCTCCCGGGGGGCGGCCTCCATCACGGCCTCAAGACCTTCACCGGTTACATACCTGAACCTTAGTATACCTCCAAGGCGGAGGGCCTCTTTTACCGGAAGGGGCACGCGGGAAAGCTCGCATTCGGGTAAGAGAACGGTCCCGCCCTGGAGCTCAAGAAGCTCCTCCAGGGTCTCTGTGTTCTTATCCCTGGAAAGTATCCGGATAAAGTGGTTGAGTATCTCCGCCGTTGCCCTCACATCGTCCATCGCCCTGTGGGCATTTTCTATCCTTATACCCAGCTGCCGGGCTATGCTACCCAGGGAGTTTCCGGTAAAGCTGAAGTTTCTCCTTGCAAGCTTGAGGGTATCTACAACCGGGAAATCAACCCCGGGGGACACAGCCTTAAGCCCCGGGGCCAGGAACCTCAGGTCAAAAGGGGCGTTATGAAATACCAGGACCGTTCCCCGGATAAAATCAAGGAGTTCCTCAGCTATCTCGTAAAACTCGGGTGCGGAAGCAACCATTGAGTTATCTATCCCGGTTATATCGGTTATCTTGGAAGGTATGGGTTTGAGCGGATTGATAAGGGACTGGAATGTTCCCGAGGGTTCTCCGTCTCTCATTTTAAGGGCCGCCACCTCGGTTATCCTGTCCCCCATATGAGGGAAGAACCCGGTGGTCTCAAGGTCTATTACGGTAAACGGGGTCTCCCGCAGTAACTGCGCCAGAGGCTTCTCCTTAATCTCTTCTTTTAAAAACCCGGACTGAAGGTCAGAGGTTGTAATTCCCGGATTTCTCGGGCTGGAAAAGAACTTCCTCTATCCTGAGATGACATACCCCCCTGGGGACCGGCCACTCGATGAGATCACCCTCGGAGTACCCTAGAAGGGCGGTCCCTATGGGAGAGATTATGGAGATCTTTCCGGCGTCAACGTCGGCATCGTCTGGAAACACCACTGTATATACCAGTTCCTCCTCCGTATCAAGATCTGTCAGCCTGACAGTTGAGTTCATTGTGACCACCGTCCCGGGTACCTCCCGGGGATCTACAACCTTTGCCCTGTCAAGCTCCTTCTTTAAATCCTTTATATAATCAGGAGCGCGGTAGGTAAACTCGTTTGCCACAATTGAGAGCCTCTTGAGCCTGTCAAGGTCAAACTGTGTTATGTATATATCTCTTTTTTTTGCCATCTTACCTCATACAGAAAGAACGCCGGCCGCATAACGCCGGCGCTTTTTACGAACCCCTCTTACCTTCTGGTAAAATATTAGGATATTTAGGGGTTTTTTTCAAGACGCTCCGGCCGCGGGGTTTGACTCGGGGGTTTTTAGTAATAAAATATCCCTGAAATGATGGAGCTTTTTTTTATATTTACAGGGGCCTTCGCGGTCGCGCTCTCCGGCGCTCTGATACCGGGGCCGATGCTTACAGTTACTGTTTTTCACTCCCTTAAGACAGGGTTCCGGGCGGGGCCGCTTGTGACCCTGGGTCACGCGGCGGCGGAGCTTACCCTCCTTGCCCTTATAATATTGGGACTTGGGGGAATCCTTGCAAGGCCCGCGGTGATGAGGGTTGTCTTTACGGCAGGGGGACTGCTTCTTATTGTAACCGCCGCGTTTATGCTGAAGGCCTCAAATAACCTGTCACTTGAAATAAAGAGTCCCGGAGACTCTTCCGCAGGGGGGCCTTTCCTGAGCGGCCTGATAACAAGCGTATCAAACCCCACCTGGACCCTCTGGTGGGTTACCATAGGCATAACTTACCTTACAAAAGCTCTGGAGCACGGTCCGGCCGGGATAGCCGCTTTCTTCTCGGGTCATATACTTGCCGATTTCGGATGGTACGGGTTTATATCCCTTGCCGTATCAAGGGGAAAGAGCCGGATCTCTCCGGGGGCTTACCGGAAATTCATATCCGTATGCGGGGCGGCCCTGGGATGTTTCGGGGCCTGGTTTCTGCTCCAGGGGGTTCTTTAAGGGGCCCCGTACCCGCCGGGCTCTTCTATAACAGCGCTTGCGGCCGGGAGCGTGGTTATCAGGGGGACCCTGCTCTCGCCGGCCCATCTTCTTATCCAGTACCCGTCGCTGTAGGCTGTCCCTCCCGAAGGCGTGTTTATTATAAGGGAGACCTTCTTCTGCCTAATGAGTTCCTCCACATTGACCCCGTCGCTTCCTATCTTTCCTACCGGTTCGGATTTTATTTTATTATCCCGGAGGAACCCGGCCGTACCCGGCGTGGCGTAAATGGAAAACCGCTCCGCGTATTTTTTTATTACCGGGACGGCTTTCTCCTTGGTGTAATCGCTCAGACTGACAAGTATGTTTCCCGAACGGGGGATCTTCCCCCCGGCAGCCTCCTGGGCCTTGCGGAAAGCCTCGGGAAATGTTCCGGCTCGCCCCATAACCTCGCCGGTGGATTTCATCTCCGGGCCCAGTAGCGGATCGGCCCCGAACCGGGAGAACGGCAGAACCACCTCTTTTACCGCGTACCCGCTCTGTTTAAATGAAAGGTCAAACTCACTGAGCTTTCTTCCGAGCATTACCTTCGCGGCTATCCCTGCAAGCGGCAAACCTATGGCCTTTGATATGAAGGGGACGGTTCTTGAGGCTCTCGGGTTCACCTCCAGGATATAAACCTTCCCGTCCTTTATAGCGCACTGGGCGTTCATGAGCCCCCGGACGTTAAGCTTGAGAGCGATCCTCCTGACATATTCCTTGAGTTCCCCGGACTGCTCCTCCGTGATACTCAGCGGAGGGGTTACGCAGGCGCTGTCTCCGGAATGCACCCCGGCCTTCTCTATATGCTCCATAAGGGGCGCTATAAACACCTCCTCGCCGTCGCATATGCAGTCCACGTCTATCTCCAGCGCGTCCTCAAGGAACCTGTCGATGAGAACAGGATGTCCGGGGTTTACCTCCGCGGCCAGCGTGAGGTACCGGCGCATCTCTTCCCGGCTGAAAACCACCTTCATTGCGCGTCCCCCAAGGACATAGGAGGGGCGGAGCATCACCGGGTACCCTATACGGGAGATTATCTTCTCCGCCTCCTCTACCGAAAAGGCCTCCCCCCATTCGGGGTGTGGGATCCCCAGTTCCTTCAGGAGACCGGAGAAAAGCACGCGGTCCTCGGCCAGGTCTATGGACTCGGCCGAAGTCCCGAGTACGGGTGCAAACCTGTCTATTATATGTATCAGGTTGAGAGGGGTCTGGCCGCCTAGCTGCGCTATGACCCCGTCGGGTTTCTCCTGCTGTATGATTGTTATCAGGTCCTCCGCCGTCAGGGGTTCAAAGTAAAGTCGGTCTGAGGTATCGTAATCAGTGGATACTGTCTCGGGGTTTGAGTTTACTATTACGGAGAAACACCCCTCCTCCCGGAGAGCGTACGAAGCGTGGCAGATACAGTAATCAAACTCTATCCCCTGGCCTATGCGGTTCGGCCCCCCCCCTATTATCATTATCTTCCTTTTCCCCTCCGGGGCTGGCGGAACCTCGTTCTCCTGTTCATAGCAGGAGTAAAAGTAAGGTGTGTAAGACTCGAACTCCGCCGCGCAGGTATCAACGGATTTAAATACCGGGACCACCCCCAGGTTCTCTCTGAGTTCCCTGATCTTTTTCTGGGAACTCCCCTTGATGCGGGCTATCTGCTCATCCGAGAAACCCCGTTCCTTGGCCTCCCTGAGGGCCCCGGCCGAAAGCTCAAGTTCAGGGTCTTCAAGAGCGGAGGCCGTCTCATGTATAAGGGACATCTGCAGTATAAACCACGGGTCAATACCGGAGATTTCGGAAATCTCTCCGGGTGAAACACCAAGTTCAAGGGCGTAGATTACATTAAAAATTCTGTCGCAGTTGGGAACCCGGAGATTCTCCCTGACCTGTTTTAAGAACTCTTCTTTCTCAGGGTCGCCGCCGGCGGCCTCCCTGAGCCTGCGGGCGAGCTCCGACTGTCCCCGCCCGTCAAACCCGGCCCCGAACCTCCCTATCTCAAGGCCACGCAGGGCCTTCTGAAGCGACTCGGGGAAACTCCTTCCGATGGCCATAACCTCGCCCACCGATTTCATAGCCGAGCCAAGGGTCTGGTCGGCTTCCGTGAACTTCTCAAAGGTAAACCGCGGAACCTTCGTAACCACGTAATCTATGGCAGGTTCAAAACAGGCCGGGGTCCTGCGGGTGATATCGTTTGGTATCTCGTCCAGGGTGTACCCTACGGCAAGCTTGGCGGCTATCTTTGCTATGGGAAACCCCGTGGCCTTACTGGCCAGGGCGGATGAACGGGAGACCCTGGGGTTCATCTCTATGGCGTATATCTTATCCGAGTTCGGGTCAAGGGCGAACTGTATATTGCTTCCCCCGGTATCAACCCCCATCTTCCTCATTATGGCGAAGGACATGTCACGGAGCCTCTGGTACTCCCTGTCGGTCAGGGTCTGGGAAGGGGCCACAGTTATGCTGTCCCCGGTATGGACCCCCATCGGGTCAAAGTTTTCTATGGCGCATATGGCCACGCAGTTGTCGGCCCTGTCCCGCATAAGCTCCAGCTCTATCTCCTTCCATCCGGTCACCGACTCCTCTATCAGAACCTCGGTTACCGGGGAGGCTTCAAGAGCGGCCGATACCAGGCGGTCGAAATCCTCGGGTTTCTCTACAACGGCACCGCCGGTCCCCCCAAGAGTGAAAGCGGGCCTTATTATAACTGGGAAACCCGTCTCCCTGACCACGGACCGGGCCGATTCCAGGTCCCGGGCGATCCCGCTTGAAGGAACCTCTATACCTATCTCGCTTACCGCTTCCTTGAAAAGCTGCCGGGACTCCGCCCTCATAATGCTCTTTATGGGAGCCCCAAGTATCTCCACCCCGTATTTTTCAAGGATCCCCGCCTCCTGGAGCTCCATAGCCAGGTTAAGGGCGGTCTGACCGCCAAGTGTCGGAAGGAGAGCCTCCGGGCGCTCGTTCTCTATTATCTTACCAATAGATTCGCAGGTCAGGGGCTCTATGAAGACCTTCCATGCCATATCCGGGTCGGTCATTATGGTAGCGGGGTTGGAGTTCACCAGTATGACCCTGTACCCCTCCTCCTTCAGTGCCTTAAGGGCCTGGGTCCCGGAATAATCAAACTCGCAGGCCTGGCCTATTACTATCGGACCCGACCCGATCACCATTATCTTGTTTATATCTGTTCTTTTAGGCATTTCCGTACTCCATAAATTCGTTAAAGAGGTATGCCGACTCCCATGGTCCGGGTCCCCCTTCCGGGTGAAACTGAACCCCCATAACCGGGAGCTCCCTGTGGCGGAACCCCTCTACCGTCCGGTCGTTTAAGTTTATATGAGTAACCTCAAACCCCTCCGGAAGGGTCTCGGGGTCCAGGCAGAAATTATGGTTCTGAGATGTTATCCTGACCCTTTCGTCCCTTAAATCCTTAACCGGGTGGTTACCCCCGTGGTGCCCGAACTTCAGACGGTATGTCTTCCCCCCGGCCCCAAGCCCGAGAAGCTGGTGCCCCAGGCATATCCCAAAGACCGGAAGGCGTTTTTCGCGGTTATACTCAATCAGATCCCGGGCAAGCTCAATCCCTCCCTTTACAGATACGGGGTCACCGGGGCCGTTTGAAAGAAGAACGCAATCCGCTCCGGATGAAAGTATTTCCTCAATTGAAACACTGCCCGGAAAGAGCTTAACCGAAAGACCCCTCTCCTCAAGGCGGCGAAGTATATTAAGTTTGGCCCCGAAATCCACAACGCCTATAATACGCCCGGAGGAGGAGCCGCCGGAGTATACCCTGTGGGCGGCCTTATCCGAAGCGTTCACTTCCGCGACAAGGTTCCGCTCCGAAAAAGGCGGGGTATCCTCAAGTTTCCGGCGGAGGCTCTCCGGGTCAAAATCAACGGATGAGATTATTCCGGGCATTGAACCGCGCTGGCGGATTTTTCTTACCAGGGCCCTGGTATCTATCCCCTCCAGTCCGATAACTCCTCCGGAGTCGAGGTACCGGTCAAGCCCCGTCTGAGCCCGGAACCCGGAGTACCCCCGGCAGCATTCCTTTACTATAAGCCCCTCAGGCCATATCCCGTACCCCTCCGATTCGTCGCTGTTTATCCCGTAGTTTCCTATATGCGGATAACTCATTATTACTATCTGTCCCCGGTAGGAAGGGTCGGTAAGAATCTCGCCGTACCCTGTCATTGCCGTATTGAAGACGACATCCCCCGCTCTCTCCCCCGGGTGCCCGAAGAGGCGCCCCCGAAAAAGGGTGCCGTCCTCCAGGTAAAGAACCGCACTATTATCTTTGCTCATTTTTCTCCTCTCAGAAAATCCCCGTTCATATGTATTGTCTCTTCTTCGGAGCGCCCCATTGATATAAGCGAAACCGGGGAACCGGAAAGCTCCTCTATCCTCTTTATGAACTTCCGGGCGTTTACGGGAAGAGACCCGAACTCGGTTATACCCTTCGTCTTCTCATCCCATCCGGGAAGATCCTCGTATACCGGCTCCGCCTCCTTCTGGTCCAGGCGGGAAAGGGGAAACTCCCGAACCTCTTTACCCCGTATCCTGTATGCCGTGCATATCTTAACCTTTTCCATTCCGTCAAGGACATCTATCTTCGTAAGGGCAAGGCTCTCCGCCCCGTTTATCCTTATGGCGGCCCTGAGCTGAACCATATCAAGCCACCCCACTCTCCGGGGGCGCCCCGTGGTGGCCCCGTACTCGGCGCCGATACTCCTTATCTCCTCCGCGAGTTTCCCGCTGATCTCAGTGGGGAAAGGGCCCAGCCCCACGCGTGTCGTATATGCCTTTGTCACCCCAAGGACTTTCTCTATCCTCCCCGGGGCGAACCCCGTCCCGGGGCTTATCCCGCCTGAGACAGGGTTGGAAGATGTCACAAACGGGTATGTCCCGAAATCGCAGTCCAGCATCGCACCCTGTGCTCCCTCGAAAAGTATATTCCCCCCTTCCGAAGCCACCTTATCCAGGAGAAGAGAACCGTCTGTAAGGGAGTCGCTTATAACCGGAAGGACCTTCTCCCTCTCAGCATTTATTTTCTTCTTAAGCTCCTTGGGGTCAATGAACTTCTTAATGAAAAGCTCCTTATCCCTTATATTCCTCTCAAGGAGCTCCCCGAAGGTGCTGTCTTCGGCGTAATCCACCGCCCTGATCCCTACGCGGGCGTACTTGTCTCCGTAGGCGGGGCCTATCCCCTTCTTGGTGGTCCCTATCCGGGTCCTGAGTTTCTCGCGGAAGGCCTCCCGGTAGCGGTGGTAGGGAAAGATAAGGTGGCAGTTCCCGGATATAAAAAGCCTTCCCCTGGTCTTTATGTTTCTCTTTTCCAGGAAGTTTATCTCCTCCACAAGGGCGACGGGGTCAATGACCACCCCGTTTCCTATAAGGCATTTCTTCCCGGGGTAGAGTATCCCGCTTGGTATAAGGTGCAGGACATAGGTCTCACCGTCAAAGACAACGGTATGCCCTGCGTTATTTCCTCCCTGGAAACGGACAACCCAGTCAGCCCAGGAAGAGAGTATATGGCTTACCTTCCCCTTCCCCTCGTCACCCCACTGAAGCCCGGTTACGGCCGCGGAAGCCATTATATTAGCCCCAGCCGGCCGTAAACAGCGTCAATGTTCTTAAGGTACCCGGCGGGAGAAAGCGCCTCGCGGAGAGCTTCTTCTTCAAGTCCGGGAGTCTCAACCAGCGTATTTATTATCTCTTCGGCGGTGGAGCCGCTCATAAAAACCTCCTGGGCCTTACGGTAGGCCTCTTCCCGTCTTAACCCGCTCTCAAGAAGGAGCTTCAGTACCGCGGAAGAACAGAGCCGGGGCCCGGCAGCCTCCAGGGCCTTATCAATATTCTCCCTGTTTACCTCAAGTCCCTCAAGGACAAACTCGAGTTTCTCAAGGATGTAGTAGGTAAGCGACGACGAATCCTCTATGATCAGCCTTTCGTTTGAGGAGTGAGAAATATCCCTCTCGTTCCAGAGCTCTATATTCTCAAGGGCCGCCGTCACATTGGAAGAGACAAGGCGGGCAAGCCCGCATATCCTCTCGCATATAACGGGGTTCTTCTTATGGGGCATCGCAGAGGAGCCCTTCTGTTTCTCCGTAAAGGGCTCGGCGGCCTCCTTTATCCCGTCCTGGGAGAGGAGACGTATCTCAAGCGCGATCTCGGCCGCGCCTCGGGCCGCGAGAGCGTGTATGAAAAGGTACTCCGCGAAAGGGTCGCGCGGCAGGATCTGGGACGGGGCAGGCGAGGGTTTAAGACCCAGTATATCAAGGACCTTCTCCTCCTCTTCGGGGGTTACAAGAGAGTATGTCCCCACGGCCCCGCTTATGGTCCCGGTTAAAATCCTTTTACCCGCCTCGTCAATGCGCTGGATATTCCTGGAGGCGTGGGCGTACCACCTCGCGAACTTTAGGCCCAGTGAAAGGGGTTCGGCGTACTGCCCGTGGGTCCGTCCGCAGGTGACCGTATCCTTATACTCAAGGGCCCGGCGGCGGAGGAGATCCCTGACAGATTCAAGTTTCTCCCTTACGCCCCGTAAACTCTCCTTCATCTGCATAACCCTCGCCGTATCCATCACATCGGAGGATGTAAGCCCTTTATGTATCTCCCCCGAATCGGGGGATTCTGTCCCGGAGATAAGTATCTCAAGGAATGAGTTGAGCTCGTGACCGCTGGTCTTCTCTCCTTCCCTGACATCCTCCGGTTCTATATCCATTGAAAGGATCTCCCGCGCAAGATCCCCGTAACCGCGGACCTCAAGGAAGGCGGCCTCTATCTCCACCCATTTCCTGTAGTAGTTCTTCTCGCCCCAGATATCCTTCATCGCTTTAAGGTAGTAGCGTTCTATCATATTTTCCTCTCCGGGCCTATCTCGCCCAGCGCGAATTTCCGTACCGCCTCAGGGTAGAGCTTATGCTCCTGCCTGAGGACCCTTTCGGCAAGAGACTCGGGAGTATCCCCCTCCCTGACAGGGACCCTCCTGCGGGCTATTACCTGCCCGCGGTCATACTCGCCGTCAATAAAATGCACCGTACACCCCGATTCCTTCTCCCCGGACTCAAGCACGGCCCGGTGCACCCTGAGCCCGTACATACCCTTCCCTCCGTATGAGGGAAGAAGAGCCGGATGAATATTCATTATCCTCATCTCATACTCCGAGAGAAGCCGACCGCTGAGTTTCTTCAGAAACCCGGCAAGACAGATAAGGTCTATATCCCTTTTCCTGACCTCTCTCAAAACCGCCCCGGAGAACTCTTCCGGACCGGAAAACCTTTCCCACTCCAGGACCAGGCCCTCTATCCCCGCCGCGGACGCCTTTTCCAGGGCCCCGGCACCCGGCCTCTCGGATATGACCAGAAGAATCTCTCCCGGTATATACCCACGCCGGCACCCTTCTGCCAGGGCCTCAAGGTTGGTCCCCGAGCCCGAGGCAAGCACGCATATCCTTATCACACGGCCCTGCCTATAACTCTGCCCCCGGAGGCTTCAACCGCCGGGAGGGACTCAGGCGGGAGAGCCCCTATCATCCCCCATCCGCAGTTAAATACCTTAACCATCTCTTCAGCGCAAACGCCCTTCTCATGAATCTTACTGAAAATGCCCTTAAATTCAATATCATCCATCTCAGGGGAGATCCCCTCCGGAAGAAGCCTTTTAAGAGCGCGCTCAATACCTCCCCCGGTAACGTGGGCCA
>SLGR01000099.1 GCA_007136585.1 Candidatus Sumerlaeota bacterium
CTGGAGGCAAGCATACTTATAACTTCCTCCGCCTCCTTACCGCTTTTTTTACGCCACATCCCGGCAAGGTCAACCAGTTCCCACTGCCGGCCTCCTATCTCCACAAAACACCTGGCGGGGTTCCTGGTGGTTCCGGGAGTCTCGTCCACTATTGAGCGTTCCTCTCCGGTTATGGCGTTTATCAGGGTTGATTTACCTACATTGGGTTTCCCTGCAAGGCACAGGGTTGTCATCCCTCCCTGTCTCTCGCGGGGCGCGGAGGTCGGAATAGCGCCCGTGATCCGGTCCTCCAGGGAATATATGTTTCTCCTGTGCAGGGCGCTTACCGCTACGGGCTCCCCGAACCCCAGCCCCCAGAAATCAGCGGCGTAAACGTCCTTTTCGGGAGAATCCGCCTTATTTGCGGCAAGTATAACCGGTTTTGTTGATACACGCAACATATCAGCCACCATCTCATCCATAGGGGTAAGCCCTTCCAAGGCATCCGTCACAAAGAGGATAAGGTCGGCCTGGCGCAGAGCTACCTCAACCTGGAGGTTTACTTTCTCGTCAATAGCCTCACCGGATCCGAGTATAAGTCCGCCGGTATCTATGAGTATATACTCCCGGGTCTCATCAGGCGAGTACCGGGCGTAACTCCGGTCCCTTGTAAGGCCGGGGTTGGGCGAGGTAAGGGCCTCGCGTCTGCCCAACAGGGCGTTAAAAAGAGAGGATTTCCCCACGTTGGGGCGCCCGGCTACGGCAATAGTCTTTCTCATCCGGTCCGGGACCTGAGGGATTTCACGGCTCTTATGAGGTAATCTATACCGGAGGTGGCCGTTGCCAGGGCCGTCAGGGTTATCGCGGGTCCTCCCAGGGGCAGGCGCCCCAGGAGAATCACGACAAGAACCACCTGCAGGAAGGTATTGGCTTTCCCGGCAGGTGACGGAGAGACGGTCTTTATTCCGTATGCCAGTCTCAGAAAAGACCACCCGGCCAGTATAAGGAAATCCCTTGTAAAAGCCAGGGCCGTAAACCAGAGAGGCATATCCCCAAGCACCGTAAGCGCGACAAAGGCAGATAGGATCATCAGCTTATCCGCCACCGGGTCAAGTATGCTTCCGCTGCGGGTTGCGGTCCCTGTCCTCCTTGCCAGAAGCCCGTCCAGGAGATCGGTGGCGGCGGCAACGATGAATACGGCCAGGGAAAGCCCGTACATAGGAGGCACCGCGGCAAGAGGCATCAGAAATACCGGTATCATAACAAGCCTGAAGAACGTGATAACGTTAGGAAGTTTCATCCGCAATGTACTCCTTGTAGGCGCCGGCAAGACCGCTATCCATACGGCAATCTATAAAAACGCTGTTCCCCGAGTAGTTTCTTCCGGTAACGTGGCAGTTCCGGTGGATCGAGTTTATGACTTCCTGCCTGGACTGGGGTATCTTAAGCCTCAGACTTACCGTAAGGTTGTCAAGGTGAGTCTCAATCGCCGCCTTCAGATCCTCCATCCCGGTCCCTTCCTTTGCCGAGATAAATACCGAATCGGAGGATCTCTTCCCGGGCGTGTTCCCGGATTCGGGGAGCATATCTGTTTTGTTATATACCCGGATAACAGGCCTGTCCAGGACCTTGAGCTCTCCCAGGACCTTCTCCACCGCTTTGATCTGGTGACGGTAGTTCTCCGCCGAGTAATCTATTACGTGCAGAAGAATATCGGCCTCTTTTACCTGCTCCAGCGTGGCCATAAACGCCTCCACGACCTGGTGAGGGAGCTTTCTGATAAACCCGACGGTATCGGTAAGAAGAAGCTCATATTTTCCGCATTCCATCCTTCTTGTTGTAGGGGAAAGAGTGGCAAAGAGCTTATTAACCACCTGGACATCGGCCCCGGTAAGGGCGTTCATAAGGGTTGATTTCCCGGAGTTGGTATACCCGGTGAGAGATACCGTTTTAAGATGGGATTTTTTTCTCTGCTTACTCAGGTCCCGGCGCTGACGCGAGAGTTTCTCAAGGTTCTTGCGGACGGCAGTTATCCGGTCGCTTATGATCCTGCGGTCTACCTCTATCCTCTGCTCTCCCGGGCCCCGTGTGGTGCGCATACCGCCCCCCAGTCGCGAAAACTCGTGCCATATTGTCTTAAGTCTCGGGAGATAATACTCAAGCTGGGCAAGTTCAACCTGAAGTTTCCCGGCCGACGTGGTGGCGTGGAGGGCGAAAATATCCAGTATGAGTCTTGTCCGGTCTATCACCCGGCATCCCAGCTCCTCTTCAAGATTCCGTTCCTGGTTTGGGGTCAGTTCATCGTCAACTATGGAAAGCGTTACCCGGTTTTCCTCGATATACCCTTTCAACTCGCGGATCTTTCCAGGCCCTATATAGAACCTGGGGTGAGGTCTGTTCCTTTTCTGGATGAACTTCCCTTTAACGGAGAACCCGGCTGTCCGGGCAAGCCGGTACAGTTCTGATAGACTCTCCGCTCCGTCAATATCCGAATCGGAGGTTTCAAGCCCTATAAGTATACTTAGCTCGTCCCTGCCTGAGTCAGGTTCTCTCAATGTTTCTCCCCACGGCTCCGGACCCACGCCCTTTTAATTATGCAGTATAAATCCATAGCAATGCGGAATTATACACAAAAAACTTTTATCCCGCAAATCAGGCGCGGGCCTCGCGGTGTTGACAAAAGATTTTCTTTTAGTTTAATCTAACTTGAAATCAGCAGGAGCCCCTGAGCGCACAGTTTGACGGGGGCCTGCGAAAGGATAAGTTGAGACCGGATGAAATATGCTCTCCCGGTATTAAACCGGGAAAGGAAGGAGAAAAGGGTAAATAAAATGGCAGAGAATCTTACAGTCTATACGGTAATACACCAGCCGCAGAGGGTAAAGCTGCCGGCCCGGCCCATACCGGCCGGAAGTACGCCGGCGAAAATGAAGGATTATCTCTTTGACGAAGAGATAAACAAGTACTACCTCAACAAAGTTGACAGCGAATGCTACACACCTGCGATAAAGATGTTCACGGAGCTTATGGAGCAGGGGTGGAAGATGTCCCTCGGGATATCAATGTCGTTCATAGAACAGGCAAAGAAATGGAACCCCCGGATGCTCAAACAGCTCAAGAAGATGGTAGCTCATCCCAACCTTGAACTTATCGGGGTGGAACCTTACCACAGTTTTGTCTTCTACCTGGATATAGAGCTCTTTATGACCAGGATGAAGGAGATGAAAGCCGAGCTTGAGGAGTTTTTCGGAAAGACCATCAATGTAACCGACACTACCGAGATGTTTATGTCAAACGACGTCTATTTCGCTCTCCAGAAACTCGGTTTCAAAGGCGCTGTTATGGACGGGCGACCCTGGCTCCTGGAATGGAGGGAGCCCACCTATCTCTATACCCATACCGGGCAGAATATGAAAATTCTTATGAGACACTGGGGGCTGAGCGACGATGTGGGATACAGGTTCTCCAACAGAAACTGGGCCGGGTGGCCGCTTCAGTCACCCGCCTACGCCGACTGGCTCCGGGATACGGCGGGCGATTTTGTTATGCTGGGGTGGGATTTCGAGACTTTCGGTGAACACCATAAATGGGACACGGGGATATTTGAGTTTATGAAAAGCCTTCCGGGCGAGCTTGAAAAACGCGGTATAAAAATGGCCAACCCGTCCGAGATCATAGACAAGTTCTCCAACTCATCCCATACCCTGGACGCCAAGGAGTTCGGGTGCACTTGGGCAGGGGCCGGGGGTATGGAATTCTTCCTGGGGAACTCCGCCCAGCAGGCAGTATTCAGGCTTATGCATCACGCTTTCAGCAAGGCAAAACTTACAGGGAGTAAAAAACTCCTGGATATAGCCCTCAGGCTGGCCCAGTCGGATAACCTCCACCTTATTCAGTGGGCCGGAAGACAAGGGCAGGAGGCCGAGGTCTCGGCCTATTTCACTCCCAGGGAATGGTGGTCCCTGGGCCCGGACAGGCTGCTTATAGAGCAGCAGAGGGTGTATATAAATTTCATAAGGGCTATGGACAGTTTCGTCAAGTAAACCCTCTGAGTAACCTTATCTTGCAAATTAAAGGGAAATTTGTTATATGCTTAACACTGTTTACGTTGGGAGGCGGTCTTTCCGTCTTATGTTTATAGAATTGCATCGGAATTTTATAGTTAATTCGATGCAATTATCAGGGGGTACCGGGGGAAAGGATTTGAACAAGTGTGTTCATCCTGAAAAACCCTATTTAATAGGATTTTTCCGGGCGGATTCACATACCCCCGATTGGGGTGAGAGAGAGCGAAGCGAACGCCGAGAGGGGCTTTAGCCCCTACGGAAGTTTCGCGTGCTTAAGCACGCGACTAACTTAATGGGAGGATAAAAATGTCAGAAACTTCAAAACCGAAAATTGATACCGGAACCTGCACGGGATGTACGATATGCGTTGACGAATGCCCCACTTCCGCCCTTGATATAAACGAGGACGTGGCGGTTCTTGCAAGACCCGAAGACTGCACAGGTTGCGGGGCCTGCGAGGAAGTCTGTCCCGTTTCCGCAATATTAATGGACTGATACCCCGTCTTTAAAACCGGCCGCTGACAAAATGCCAATACCGACACAGTTTCTGAGCGGAGCTTTCGCTGCGGCCGTATTCAGCGTGCTCTTCCGCTCTTTTCTTACGATTACAGAGCATTCAGTCTATAATATACCGGTCTTCTTTGCCGTTATACTGCTGGAAGTGCTGGCCGGGTACCTTTTGCACTCCAGGATAAAAGGCGGGATCTCCCGCAGGGAAACTATTTGCCGGGCTCTTCCGCTTATGAGCCTCTATCTTTTTCCAGCAGTCTTTCTCACCCTTCTTACAAGAGGCGCTTTGGGTATCAGACATTTTGATCCGCTTCCCTGGCACGCCCTTACTGCATACCCGGCGGCGGTATTCCTCCCGTTTGCGCTTCCCGCGGGGTTTATACTCGGTGAAAAGGCCGGAGAAAAGATATCCTGCGCGCACCTTTCGGGTCTTACTCTCTGGCTCATAGCAGACTCAGTCTTCCTATGGTGGCTGCCTCTAATGAGAGCGGCTCTGCTTCCTGCGGGGGCCGGGCTTCTGGTAAGCTCCGCGTATACAAAAAGGAAACTCGCCGGGGCCGGGTTTATCCTGGGAGGTATCCTGGCGGTTACAGCAGCGGCATACGGGCTGACCCTGCCTGTAGAAAACTTTATAAGAAATTTCTCGCGCCAGGGTTTTATCCATACAGCGGGGGAAGTAACCCCCTACGGAGAATACTCCATCTACAGGGACAACTCCCAACGGGTATTTGCCCTTAACCACACTTCCCTATTCGCCCCGGACGAGATAAACAGGGTCCAGGAGGTTATACATATTCCGCTTCTGCAGCATATAATGGCCCGGAACGTGCTTATCATAGGGGAATGGCCCGAGGCCGTCCAGGAAGCCCTCAGGTACCCCGCTATTGAGAGTGTCCACTGGGCCTCTCCCGTCCCGGAGGCCGCGCGGGATATTCCGGAACCGCCCCCCGATCCGCGTATCCGGGTTGTACGGCACAGGGATCCCCGGACCTTTATACGCAGACTGGGGTACGGGGCCGCCTTTGACGCGGTTATCATATCCCTTTCCGACCCGATGAATATTTTTCTTAACAGGTACTACACTTTTGAGTTTTTCAGGGAGCTTAAATCAGCCCTTGCCCCGCACTCTCTCATAGCGGTTACACTTGATTTTGCGGATGAAGGCGCGGGCAGAAACAGGAAGCTTCTCAACCATTCCGTAATAAATACCGCCCGTAAAGTTTTTCCAAATACGCTCCTTCTCCCAACCGGAACCCCTATGTTCCTGGCCTCGCACCAGCGGAACTTTACCACCTCCTGGGCGGCCCTGGCGGAATTCGCCAGGGTATTTGAAGAGAAACCCTCTTACATAACCCCGTCGCTGATACGGTACAAGATGAGTACCGCCTCAAGGTGGGAGGATGAGATATCTCTGGGGCGCCTTAACCTTGACAGCCGACCGGCCCCGCTTAAGTTCTCCTTTAACGAGCTCCTTTTCTCATTCGGATTTGTCTCAGGAGCCGTAATTGATTTTACGGAAAGGCTTAATCCCCTGAGCGTGAACCTTGTTTTTCTCGCGCTGGCTTTCCTGGCCGGCGCCGTAGCGCGAAACCGCTCCCCGGAGAGAAAGATAAGGTTTTTCGGAGCGGTGGGAACCTTTATTCTTACGGTATTCCTATACTCAATGATGATCCTGGTTTACATTTATAACGGCCAGCTCTTCAGGTATTTCTCCGCCGTTTCAGGGGCGGCTGCGGGGGGAACCCTTCTATGGGCGGCGGTTTCCGGGAAGACCCGACCGAGAAGTTCCGGGCAGAGGGCCAGGGCCCTCTTTCTCCCGGGGGCTCTTTTTATGGTAACGGCGGCAGCTGCCGTGGAAGTATTTCCGGGGCCCCCGCACCCGGCGGCGATTATAGCGCTCTCATTTTTCGGGGGATTCCTCTTCGGAGGGTGCCTCTTTGAACTGGGCAGGGCCCTCTCCCGGGAGAGAGGGGGCGATTCCGCCTTCCCGGAACCGGTTTATATCTTTACGGGGCTCCTTGCCGCCGCGGCCGGGGCCCTTCTGCTTCTTCCGGTTACCGGCGTAACTGATATAATACCGGTCCTGGCTATACTCTGTCTTCCGGGAATATTTGCCCTCAGCGTATAGCCGCCGCCACTTCAAGGATTCGCCGGGCCTCCTCTTCAATAAACTCCGGGTCCAGATCCGCCCCGGAAGCTATTTCATCAAACTCCATATCTTTCCTTTTTTCAATAACCTCATCTTCCGAAAGATAGGTTGATGAGGATATCAGAAGCACCCGGACAAGCTCTTCCCGGGAGATATCCTTTTCATCCTTAAGTTCCCGGACTTCTCCCGGGCGCATATTAAAATGCCCGGCTATAACCCCTTCAGGGGTGCCGAGCTCCCTCCTTGGAACGCTTCTGCACCCAATACCCGAAAAAAGAACCGCCGCTAAAATCAGTTTTATCATCTTAACCCCATTTCTTTCTCGCTGAATACCTCCGCCCGGAAAGTAAGAATCTCCGTCTCGGGATCTTTCCAGGCATCCCTCTCAAGACCGGCTTTCCCGCTGCAGAGGCTCCCCATGAACTCCTCCAGGTCCCACCCGGTCTCCGAGGCGACCTGCGGAAGATAAACCCCCTGGTTTATCCCTCTCCTGATTATGACCCCGTCCCGGCCAAGCTCTATCTCCTGGGCGGATCCTGCTTTCTCAGGAACGGTAAGCGCCGAAATCTCTATATCTATCTCTTTTAACTCCTCCGGGGTTACGGGGCTGAAACGGGGATCGCGGAAAGCAGACTCCACTGCCATATCCCTTACAGCCAGGTATAGTTTTTCGTCAGGGAATATCCTTCCGATACACCCCCTTAACCTTCCGTTTTTCCGCAGGGTCACAAAAACCCCCCGGGGTTCGCAGAGCGCCTCCTCCCCGCATCCGGGGTCCGGGAGGATCCCGTTTCCGGAAGAGTAATGTTCGATGGATTTTCTTGCTGTTTCCAGAATCTGCTTTTTCTGCGCCGGTGAAAGCCTCATAAGGCCTCCTGATTCATTTTTCCCACTCGTCTATGGCTTCGGTGCTTTGGAAGAATATAAAAGCGTCGTAACGCTGCGGCAGAACCGTGGGGACGAAGTTCCCGAGATGTTCCGTCTCGGGGTTATACACCACTCCCATAGCCCGGTGTCCCACAGGTTCCATAAGTTCTCCGGCACGGGAGGTCTCATCAAAAAGAAAGAGCAGCTTATTATGTTCCGCTTTGCTCAGGGTATGCTCCAGGCTTCCGCTTACAGGGTTAGGGATTTCCATAACCTCCCCCGGGCTTCCCCACTCCCTCCCCGCCCGGACGGTTCCCGTGGCTGTACCGAACCCTACCAGGCTTACCTGTTCCTCTCCCAGGGACTCCCGCTTAAGCTGCCCTATATTCACATTTCCCCTCTCAGCCATAGTAGTGGCGCGCGCGTCTCCTATATGCGTGTTGTGGGCCCAGACTATCCCCCTGCTATCTTCCCCGTAATACTCAAGAAGCCGGGTGAGGGTCTCGTCCATAAACCCAGCCCTTACGTTCCAGCTGTCAATCCCCGGATCCGCCATGGCCCTGAAATGTCTCTCAGCGTAGGTAAGAACAGCCATATTGCGTTCAAGGTCAAGGGCCTCCCGGGGGTCCAACTCCCCCAGAATCTTACTCTCAACAATCTCCCGGGCTCTAAGAACCCGGTCTTCAAGGTTAACCCCCCGGTGAGCGTATGCCCGGGCGTAACCGTGCATATTTCCGGAGTACCTGCCCAGCTCACCCAGGAGCTCAATCACCTCCCGGGCCGGAGCATCCGGGGCGGAACCTCTCAGAACCTCAACAGCATCCAGGTAAGCCATTTCCACCGCATACATATCCATCCCGTAGAACCCTGTTTTCTCATCCGTCTCCGAGTTGTGATTCCGAAGCCACTCTGCCAGGCGGGCAGCCGGCTCGTTCTTCCACATCCACGGAGGCCACCGGGTAAAGACGGAGAAAAGTTCGTAGAGGTCAACAGTATCAACCCCTTTCACGTAACGGTTAACCCGGGAAAAAGCCGGCCAGTCCCCTTCCACGGCCACGAAATCAAACCCGCGGTTTGCGATAAGTTTCTTTGTTATTTCCTTTCGGAAAGTGTAGAACTCCAGCGTCCCGTGCGAGGCTTCCCCCAGCATAACCATACGGGAGTCCCCGATATGCTCAATAAGCCGATCAAGGTCTTTGACCCCTTCAATAGGGATACCCTTCTCAAGAAGCTCATCGGCCTGAGCCCCGCGGCAGGAGGCCCCGCCGAAAACAAACAAAAGTAAAACCGTCGCTGTAAATAAATACTTCATCATCTGTACCCCCATCCGGGATCGGGCGGAACGCCCTCCACCCATAAGTACGCGTAATCAATGTACGGCCTCCCCCCGCAAAGCACCCGTATTGCGGCCATATACCTTCCCATCCTTCTTGAAGATGCGGCCTCTATGCTGATACTGTACTTTATCTCAGCGGTTTCCCCGGGTTCCAGCTCCGGCAGGCAGGTCTCTTCCGCCGTAATGCTTACCCCCGGTATAATGGGAAACTCTATACTGATATCCTCAAGTTTCCTTCCGGAAATATTCCTCACCTCAATAACACCTCCGGATTCGTACCTGTTAAGTTTTCTTTCCGGGACCCGGAGCTCAACCTCTATCTCGGGGTTCCGGCGGGCAAGGCCCAGGGCCTTTCCTGAGACCATAAGCCATTCATTCATACCGTAGGGGCCCCTGCGCCCTCCGTGAGCGCGGGAGAGGTCGTTTACAAAAACACCCTTAACGTTATCGCCCAGGTGGTTTACGGAAGACTCTATCCTCCTGTAAAACTCCTCCGGTCCGGAAGGATATACCGTATGCTGGTGCAGGGGCCAGTCGATCTGGTTTCCCGGCATAAGGTTCAGCTCAAACCCCCGGGTCCCCTGCTCCCATTCCCTGATCAGGTGGTTAAACCGCACTGTATCGGTCTCGTACATCATTATCGCCAGCACATCAATCCCCGCGTCTGTAAACATCACGGGATCCTGGCCGTGCTGCCTCCCCAGTTCCCAGCTCAGGACAAAAGCCCAGAGCGGTTTGCTTATTTCAGCGGATTCCCTTATGCGGAGTATTATCTGGGACATCGTATGGGCCCGCCACCAGTTCCACTTCTCGGTTATAAGAAAATCCCTGTTCTCAATTCTTGCCACTATTCTTCCCAGCCAGGCCATCCGCTCCTTGAGCGGTTTCTCATGCCAGCCTTCGGGGACCTCAATTC
>SLGR01000021.1 GCA_007136585.1 Candidatus Sumerlaeota bacterium
CATAATGGTATCAATAAAGGTCCTTGCCATTGAAAAAGGCGCCGGTATCCAGGCTCTGGTAAATACACTGGCTGTATTTTTGGTCCCGTTTATAGGGGCCCTGACCCCTATGCTTATACGGAACATCTTTATCTCGGGTACGCCTCTTTTCCCTTTCTTTGCCGGAAAAGAAGGTTTTTCTCTCCCTCTCCCTGGTATGGGGCATATCTGGAACCTGCCTTTTTCCGGGGAAGTTGATATAGGCAGCTTTTTTTATTTCGGCCCTGTTTTCCCGGTCCTGCTTCCGGGGATTATTCTTGTAAGGGAGTTCGGAAGGACCATAAGGGTATTCTTTACATATACTCTTTTATACCTTGGTTTTTTTATCCTTACGGGGCGCCACCTGGCCTCCCTTTACGCCCTCTTTCCTTTTCTGGGGATAATATCAGCCTATACGGCGGTTAACCTTTTCGGGCAGAAAAAGTACCTTTACCAGTTCACGGTAGGGTCTTTCCTTCTTGCCCTGGCTGTGAATTTTTATACTGTCTGGCCCCGTCTTAATATCAATGACGGAGTGAGCATAACCCTGGGACATATGCCCCGGGAGGAGTTTCTGCATGAGAACCTTGATCCTTACGGGGCTTACCGGTTTATAAATACCGAGACCCCTCAGGGTTCCCGGATCCTGGTCTCGGGGGATGAGAGGACCCTTTATATAGAAAGAGAGGTTCTTGTTTCGGGAAGGTTCTCCCTGGACCCGCTTGCTGAGTACCTTGAACGCGGAGGGGGAGCTCCGGAAACCATTGAGCTTCTCAGGGGAGACGGTATTACGCATATACTCCTGAACCTGTCCGCGCCTTATTCCGGTAAATACGCATCTGAAGCCGGAAGGCTTATTGAGAAACTGAACAAGGTTTTTACAGGCGGAGGGTTTGCTGTTTATGAGCTCTGAGAATCTCTTTGAACTTAGAAAGCGCTCCCCGTTTCCCATCCCGACAGTTGATATAATCATCAACCTTAACGGCAGTATAGTTCTTGTAAAACGGAGATACCCGCCTCTTGGCTGGGCCCTCCCCGGAGGGTTCCTTGATAAGGGGGAGAGCCTTGAGGAGGCGGCCCTCCGCGAGGCCCGCGAGGAGACCGGCCTGGAGCTTGAAGGGCTCAGGCAGTTCCGAGTCTATTCCGACCCTTCAAGGGATCCCAGGTTTCATACTGTTACAACTGTCTTTACAGCTTCGGGCAGGGGAGAGCCCGGGGCCGGGGATGATGCCGCATCAGTTGCGGTTTTCGGCCGGGATGAGCTTCCCGAAAAAATGGCTTTTGACCACAGGGATATACTACAGGATTATTTTTCTTCTAATACGGGGCGTGGGTGTTCAGGGGGTGGAAAAAAATAACGCCGGTATTGGGGGGTAACACCGGCGTTATTTAAATTTTACATCAATCAGGTCCTGCTGTCAAGTATCTTTACAGCTTCAATAGCCACCCGGATAGCTTCGTCAATTCCCACTTTCTTCTCAATAGGTTTATCCTCATAGGTTTTTCCGATTATGGCCAGGACCTCACCGGCCATTGTTTTCTTCAGATGGGAAACGATAAATATGGCGGAGCTCTCCATTGAGGTGGCAAGGACATGCGAGCGGTACCAGGCCTCCCAGCGCTGCCTGTGGTACTCGGCTATAGGGAGGTCATTGTTTCCTTCTGTATAGAAGGCGTCCTTGCAGTGAACTATCCCCGGATGAGCCCTTACATTTAATTTTTCCGCTGCCTCTATGAGCGCGTTAGTAACCCTTATATCCGCTACCGCGGGAAACGATAGGGGCACATACTGCCGGGAGGTCCCGTCTTCCCTTACAGAGGCGGTTGATATAACGACATCCCCCAGATCCACTTCCTTCTGCAGAGACCCCGCTGTCCCCACCCTTATGAAAACCTCCGCCCCGACTTCAACCAGTTCCTCCACACAGATGGCGGCGGAAGGGCACCCAATGCCGGTGGAGGTGGCGGAGAGCTTTATTCCGTCAACTGTTCCCGTATACGTGCAGTACTCCCTGTTATTTGCGACCTCTTCAGCGTTATCAAAATACCCCGCGATTTTTGAGACCCTTCCCGGGTCTCCGGGAAGGAGAACATATTTTCCGACATCACCCTTCCTTAGACCCACATGGTACTGAATATCACTTTCCATAATATTATCCTTTCTTTAAATCTCCGGTATTCCTTAAACCTCTAAAACTCAAATGCAGCTATACGGCATATGCACGATTCAAGCTCCACTGCCCTCCAGGGGAAGGCTCCTATCCATATTCGCCTGTTATTCAGCTCATCTATATCCCCTCCCAGGTTCTCCGCGTGAACTATCCCCGCCGGGAAAAGCTTAAGGTGCATTACCTGATAATACTCCTTCTGCGGGAATACCTCTTCCCAGGGCCTCCCCAGCTTCTCCTGCGCCTCTTCGAAGAGTCCCGGGTGCCAGTCCTTCAGGATGGTATTCATGGGGTGGTCGGCGGATCCGCAGTCAACTCCTATCCACTTAAACCCCATCTCCAGGGCCCATTTGTAGAAATCCGGGGAAGGGCCCGGGTGTTTAACGAAGTACCTTAGTTCATCCGACCCCTCCTGGTCCCAGGCGTACCTGTGATAACCCGTATTTATAACGAGAATATCGCCTTTTCTGATCTCCGCTTTGGAGGTAAGCATATCAGGGGAGTAGAGGCTGTAATCTTCAACCTCGCCGGAGATATCCACAACCACTCCCTCGCCGCACCACTCCTCAAGCGGAGTATCGCCTATTGAACGTCCCGAGGCATGGAAGTGTATCTCCCCGTCCATATGTGTGCCGACATGGTTGGAGGTCTTTATGAGCTGCCCGTTGGCCCCCTGACCCATATGCGCCCCGGCTATCCTCTTGAAGTACTGTATGCCCAGCGGCATATAGCTCGGCCAGGGCGGTGTATGAACGCTCAGCCTCTGGGTAAGATCGTAAATTTTCATCCTAAGCTCCTTTCTCAGTTAATATACAGTTTCTTCTCGGTCCTTGTAGTTGCGGCTACCCGGCCCCTGGAGATAACGTAAAGGCGGTCCGCCAGGTTCCTGAACGCTTCCTGAACGGTTTCCGCATCAAGTATATTGATATCGGCCGGGTTCCCTTCGGATATGCCGTAATTCTCCAGCCTCATAAGGGCGGCGCTGTTGAAAGTGGGCATATCAAAGAGGGTCTCTATCTCCCGGGGGAGGGTGAACTGGGCCGCGTGGGCCGTTATCATCCCTACCTCAAGGAGGTCCTCCCTCCCCCAGGTGGGGTAGAAGGTATCCTTGAGACAGTCCTGTCCGTAAGCCACGTTAACCCCGGCTTCAATCAGCTCTTTTACCCGGGTAATGCCCCTTCTTCTCGGCTCCCTGTCAGAGCGCCCCTGCAGCATAAGGTTCGTAGCCGGGTTTGTTATCATATTTACCCTGGCTTCCCTGACCAGTTTTATAACCTTCCCGGCGTAGCTCTCATCGTAGGCCGCCAGGGCGCAGGTGTGCCCGGCGGTTACCCGGCCGTGGTACTTCTCTTTTATGGTTTTGGCAGCCAGATACTCGAGAGTCCTTGCCCCGGGGTCGTCCGTCTCGTCAACATGCATATCTATATCAGCGTCAAAATTCCGAGCAAGCTCAAAACAGAGGTCTATATGTTTTCTTGAATCTTCCGGGGTGAGTTCGTTGTAGGGCATACCCCCCACGACGTCGGCCCCTTTTTTCATCGCTTTCTTCATAAGTTTAAGGGTCCCGGGGTCTTTCAGTATCCCCTCCTGAGGAAAGGCGGTTATCTGTATATCCGCCGTATGGGAGTATCTCTTCCGGGTCTCCAGGAGCCCCTCCAGCCCCTTAAGCTCAACTATGGTATCTATATCAACGTGTGTCCTGAACTTTGTGACTCCGCCCAGGATTCCCATCTCTATGACACGACCCGCCCTCCGGGCGACCTCGTCCGGGTCGTACTCTTTTTTCTTCTCCCAGATTATCTCTATGGCTTCGTTAAGCGTCCCGCTCTTATTTGCGCGGACCTCTTCAGATATAAGGGCCTTATCCATATGCAGGTGAGGGTCTATGAACGAAGGCGCGGCAAGTTTTCCTCCTGCGTCTATGACCTGAGCGCCACCGTCCGCCTCCGCGGGGATATCACCCGAGCCTGCGGGGAGTATCTTTTCTATATGACCGTTATTAACCAGTATGGTTACATTATATTTCTTATCCCTGAGCCTGGCGTTTTTTATTATCATATCCATAAATTAACTTATCTCCATTTCTTCCAGAGCCTTTGAAAAACATTCAAACGGAGCTCTCAGCAGCCCGGCACCCACCTGACCTATGCCGGGTTCCTTATGGGCTATACCCGTATTTATAACCGGGGAGATCCCTTTCTCAAGGACTTTCAGTATATCTATCCCCGTGGGGGTTCCCGCAAAATCCAGCTGAGGTATCTGGAACCGCGTACTCCTTCCGTGTGTTATGAGCCCCATTTCCTTTGTGTATCTCAGAGCATCCGAAGGGGTGCCCCCTACAAACTTCACTATGGCCGGAGCAGCAGCCATAGCGAACCCTCCTATCCCGGCCACCTCGCTTATGGTAGAGTCACCTATATCGGGGTTGGCGTCAGCGCTGGAGAAACCCGCAAAGAAAAGCCCTTCGGGCATCCCGGCCGGCGCGGTAAACCATTTTTCAGCGCACCCGGCCACCCGTATCCCTATCTCGGTCCCGTTCCGGGCCATAGCCGAGAGTATGGTTGAGTTTTCAAGGCCGAGTATTGAATCAGCCGACGCCTTACAGGCAGCCATTGAGAGGTTGAGGTAAAAATGCGGGTTGGAAGCTATAAAATCAAAAATATCACCAACCAGGGAGGTCTCTTTCTCCGTCCTCAGTATAAGCGGTGTTAACTCCTTTAAGAGTATCCCTGTAGCGGCCACGTTTCTGTTATGGCATTCGTCCCCCATCTGCAGGGCCTGGGCCGTGATATTGGAGACGTTTATTCCGTCTTTTGCTGATCTTACGGCCCTTCCAAGGGCAGGTCCCAGGATATTCTGCATCCATCTTAGCCTCTCAATGACTTCTTCGCTGCAGGCCCCGAAACGAAGAACCTTTCCCAGACCCTCGTTAAGCGAGCAGAAGGCTGTATTTCCGAAACTCCGGTTTTTTACAGCCCATACGTACATTGACGGGGAGAGAACCCCTGCCATGGGGCCCACCGCGTTATGGTGATGGCACGGAGAGAAACGTATCTCCCCGCCGGCCAGGATATCAAAAGCCTTACGGGTATCCGGAGCCCAGCCTTCATAGACGCAGGCCCCGGCCATCGCCCCGCGCATCGGCCCGCACATTTTCTCCCAGCTGACCGGAGGTCCGGCATGGCAGAGAACCTTCCCGTTTAGGCCCTCCACAGCTTCGGAGGCTCTGAGAACATCAAAGAGGACCGGTTCCGAAGTATTTAGGCGTTTAAGGGCCTCGTCGTTTGCCCTGGCTGTTTTTGCGGATCCGGCGAGTTCTTCAAGTTTCTCCGTGAGCTCCTTCGGACAGGCAGGAGGTCTCCAGTCAAGCTGAATAAACCTGACCCCGGTCCTGCGGAAAGTTTCGGCGAACCTTTCCAGCCCTATGTTTATTACCGCGGGTCTCTTAAAGCTCATCTCGCCCCCTTCACCGTCTCGGCCGCGAACGCCGCGGCCTTTGCGCTGGATGAAAAGAGAAAGACCCCGTGTTTCTTAAGAGTTTCCGTCTGTCTGTCAAGGCCCTGTGGGTCGCCCCGGGTTCCGCAGACAGAGGCTGCCAGCACCCTGCCGGCGGGTATTTTTCCCAGGGTTTCTTCCATAGCTCCGGCAGGGTCGGGGTGCGCCCCGTGCCCCAGTACTATATCAAAGAGTATCAGTGAGATGGTTTCCGCGCCAGCTTCTTTTAAGAGCGCGGTGTTTCTCTGAGCGGGGTCTATCATTGGATGGGGTTTTCCCCTGGTAAACTCGTCCGCCCCGAAATCCGTCAACTTTACGCCTTCGCCCTCAGGGGTTACCCCGAGCATATTTATAACAGCAGCAGCTTCGTCTTTGAGAGAGCCTCCGCAGAAGAACCCTCTTATGTTTTTCGGGTTTCCGGTGCTGGAAGCTTTTAGGGCCGCCTCCCTGACCTCCCGGGTTACAGGGTTATACCCTGAGGGGTTTCTTCCCGCTGAAAGATGGCAGGCCGCCTTGGCGGTCTCTTCCAGGGTGGAAGTAAAATACAGGTTCCCGGAATTTTTCTCCCCCGGCTTTTCAAGGAAACAAATCACCGCGGGTTTTCCGGTCTCCGAAGCTTTTTGGATTATCTTTCCGGCAACCCCGGGGTGGGGGGGTTTCGATATTACGACTATTACGCGGGTCGCCGGATCGCCTGATAACCTCTCAAGAGCGGATATCATTGAGAGACCTCCCACCTCAAGACTGAGGTCTCTTCCCCCGGTCCCGAGGGCATGGGTTATCCCGCGCCCGGACTCGGCTATAAGGGAGGTTACCTCCTGAAGACCCGTCCCCGATGCCGCGGCCAGACCTATATCTCCCGGTGGAACCTGGTTTGCGAACCCCAGGGGAACAGAGTTTATTATAGCGGTTCCGCAGTCAGGCCCCATAAGGAGCAGTCCGAGTTCGGATGCCCTTTTCTTAAGGCTTACTTCTTCTTCAATGCTTACGTTATCTGAAAATATCATACAGTTAAGCCCGCTCTCAAGGGCCTTTTTTGCCTCCCGAGCGGCATACTCTCCCGGAACGGATATAAGTGCGAAATCCGCATCCGGCATTTCCAGCAGAGCCTCCTTAATGGTAAGGGGGGTCTCTTCCCCGTCCGGGGAGGTCTCACTCCTCCCCTCAAAACTTTCTTCTATAAGTTTCCGGGCCAGGTTTACAGATGCTGCCGTATCGGCCTTTACGGCTATAAGAAGGTCCCCGGGCCCGGCTTCTTTTCCGGCATCCGTAAGAAGCCCCGAGTTTTTCAGTATCTCAATATTGGCCGGGGTGCCCATCATAAGGGATATATTATTAATCCCGTCTATTGTTTCAGCCTTTGAAGCCGTTTCCATAAGAAAGACCGAATCCCTGTAACTGTTTTTGATTATGATATTCTCAGTAACGCCCATGCGAACCCCTTAAGCATATATAAGCCGCTTGAATCACCGTAGTTTTTCAGTTTCTGAATTATATTCCGTATCCCGGGGGAATCCCCGGAAGATGTGCTGTTAATAAGAGCGAGGATATCCTCTCCGGCTCTTTTCCGGAGGGCAAATTCAAGATAATAACGGCTTATCGGTGAGGTCTTTTCTGTATGGGGAGAGACCGCAGAGCTTATCATCTGAAAGAGTTCCCGAGAGAAGGCCGCCGCGGCGGAGAGGGCTCCCCCCAGGAAATCGTCGCCGGCAGGGGTAAGCCCCGGACCCAGCCCCAGAATATCAGCGAAGTTGTTCTCTGAGGCTTTTCGCGTAAGTTCTTCGGAAAAACGATTGTCTGCTTCACTTGTGCATCTTTCAATAATCTCCGGTATATCGCACTTGCAGGAAAGCGGAAGCTCTCTGATCCGGGAATCCCAGGTTCTGGGAGAGTCTGCCTGGAATACAAAATTTTCAAAAAGTTCTTTTCCGAAGTTCTCATAACAGATATTTACCGAACCCGGCAGACCTGATCTTCTGCTTGCGAGAGCTGTCAGGAAATTTCCGTTTTTTTCAAGCAGGCAGGCTGTGGAGTAGAGACTGACCGGAAGAGATCCCGACAGGAGCTCCCGGTCAAGGTGTTTATCCTGTTTAAGAACTTTAAGTTTCAGCATATTAAAAGCGGAGTGTCAGTAAGTCTCATAAATAATCTCCCGGGAAGAACCGGGTTGCGGCCAAATTTTTTTGAACTGTCTGAAAAATAATAGCAAAAAGTTAAATCTCCTGTCAAAAGAAATCCTGCGGAATTAAGCCGGGTTTCGGGGTTTCTTGACAGGCCCGCCTGTTTGATTTACTATTAATAAAGACACAGCTTTTTGATAACTTAAATATGGGGGCGAAATGGGCTCGACAGGAATTGTAGGGACTTGAGCAGCAGGCAGCGTTTGACGGTAACGCATAAACCGCTCAAAAACAGACGAAGACGTAAGTCTCGCACTGGCTGCTTAATTTAAAGTAGTCCGCCCAGGCGGCTTAAGCCTAACGGGCTGCCAGGGTGTCATAAAGAAAGGCTGGCTGTTCAGGCTTCTCCCCGGGTCTGTTCAGTGAGAAAACTGGGGAAAACCTTCCGCTGCGTCTGTTCCGTTACGTTGCGGAAGAAATTAAATCGGAACTAAGCCTGTAGATACTCGGGTTCCGTGATTTCTGGACGCGGGTTCGATTCCCGCCGCCTCCACCAATTTGGAAGCTCGGCATTTTTATGAAGTGCCGGCGAAATTACACGTCCTGATTATATCCCGTGACGGTTCAAGTAATCCCGCCATCTCTCTTGGTAGATTTACCAGTGTTGATTTAGTATTTCCGATGAATCAGTTTTACTTTCTTTTCCCGGTGCTCCCGCTCGTTTACACTCTCTTTAATTAACCTTAGTAATTCTGCGGCTGTAAATCCGTAGATGAAAGTATCCGCTGAAAGCGGAGATATATTCAGTCGTTTTATCATTGAACCAGGTTTTGAGAAGTTTCAGCTTGCTCTGAAGGGCGAGGTCTTTTACTCTGAGATATCCTTTTGAGGGTTGGGGGCAGGGTTTCTTATTTTTGGTGCAGTGGCAGTAATGATCTCCTTTCTGTCTTTCCGATGTATGAGGAAGCCGCATTCTCCGCAGGTTATGAGTCCACGGGAAAGAAAAGAAGATTTATTCTCCGGTATTTTGTGCGTTTACTGGAACTCTGGTCTTATCCTCTTGCAAAAACTCAGTCAAAACTGTACCATCTAATCAGTATGGCGCAGGCACAGGAACTTTAAACACATACACGAAAAGTTAGAATGGAAATATTATTAATTACACTTATTACAGTTATAGCGTTTGCCGCTGTCATAGGAGCTTTCCTGGTAAACAGTAAGTCAACTGTATCTTCTCTGGAGAAAAGCATTGAGAGTCTTGGAGAATCGTTAAGAAACGAGTTTTTCCGTAACAGGGAGGAGCTTTCGGCAAGTTTGAAAAACCTGGGAGATCAGCAGGAAAAGCTTCTGGGAAAGGCGGAAGATAAGCTTGAGGAGATAAGAAAAGATAACAATGAAAAACTCGAAAAAATGAGGGAGACGGTTGATGAGAAGCTTCATAAAACGCTGGAGGAAAGGTTAGGACAGTCATTCAAGCAGGTGAGCGAAAGGCTGGAGGAGGTCCATAAGGGCCTTGGAGAGATGCAGACACTTGCTGACGGGGTGGGTGATCTTAAGAAAGTTCTTTCAAATGTTAAGACCAGGGGCATAATGGGCGAGATCCAGCTCTCAAATATTCTTGAGCAGATTTTAACCGGTGAACAATACGAAAAGAACGTCCAGGTAAAGGATGATAGCGGACAGCACGTTGAGTTTGCGGTTAAACTTCCCGGAAAGGATAAAAATGACAAGTGCGTGTGGCTTCCGATAGATTCCAAGTTTCCCCTGGAAGTTTACGGCACTCTTGTCGAAGCGTATGACAAAGGGGATGCGGGGGAAATAGAGAAGGCTCAGAAAGACCTGGAAAAAACTATAAAAAAGTGCGCCAGGGATATTTCCGAAAAATATATCTCACCTCCGGAATCTACTGATTTCGGTATAATGTTCCTTCCTATAGAAGGGCTGTATGCTGAGGTTACAAGATATCCCGGACTTCTTGAGTCACTCCAGAGAAATTACAAGGTC
>SLGR01000210.1 GCA_007136585.1 Candidatus Sumerlaeota bacterium
GGGGATATAGGAGAACTTTCTCCCTGGGTTCTCAGCAGGGGAGAACGCAAGAGGTTGGCTTTAACCGCCAATTTAAATTATAATGATAGTGAAAGAGGCAGGGTCTTTCTTATGGATGACCCTTTTACAGACCTTGACCCGGAAGGTTCGGAAACGGTCTGCGGGATAATAGAGAGCGGGGTTTTCAGGGTGATTATTGCAACCAACAGGAAAACCGACCTTGATCTTTTTCGCAGGAAAAATATCCGGTTCCGTCTCTTCCGTCTGGAGAGGGGGAAACTCAGCGGAGAAGTATGCGAAGAATAAAGATTTTTCACAAGTTTCTTGCCGTAATGCTCGCCATCTCGGCGCTGCCGCTTGCCATAGTAGGTCAGAGATTGGTGGATATAAACCGCCAGGGCCTTGAGGACCTTATAATGGAGCTTCATACCCGGGAGGTTACGGCTGTATCAGATTCCATAGAGGAGTATATGGCCAACCTTTCGGATAAGGTCAGGTTCGTAGTTTCGGCTCACGGAGAGGGGGTCATAAACTGGACTCTTACCCAGAGAATACTCCAGTCCCTTATAGCTTCAAGTGCTGATTTCCTTACCGTAAGCGGAGTTGCCCGGGACGGACGGGAGCTTACGAAGGTCTTTCATCCGGACCTTGAAGGAAAGGTGGAGCTTGAGGACCGTTCGGAGGATACAACCTTCCTGGAGGCTCGGGATAAGGGTGAGGTTGCGGTAAGCGGGATCTACTACGAAGACGACCAGCCCCGCCTCAGTCTTGTTTACCCCTATACCGGGGACATTTTTCTCTATATTGAGGCCAGCCTTGAGAGGTTGCTGAATAAGGTAAAGGAGACCTCCATAGGGCGTACCGGGTTTCTTTACATAGTAGACAGTGAGGGGCGGATAGTTATGCACCCGGATGTTGAGCGCGCCGCGGCCCGTGAAGATGTCCTCGACAGGCCTGTAGTAAAAGAGGTCCTCAGCCGCCGGCTTGTAGGGAGCAAGGAGTTTCAGGCAGAAGACGGGCGCGAGGTCATAGGAGCCTATGCCCCCGTATCTGCCCTTAACCTCGGTGTTATAATCCAGCAGGATAAAGAGGAGGCGTATTTTTCTGTCTACGAGATGCGCCGCAACGCCCTCGGGCTTCTTATAGGAGCGGTTCTCTTTGCTATCATAGCAGGTTACCTGCTTGCCCAGAACCTTACCCGTCCTGTCCTGAAGCTGACCGGCGCCGCCCGGAGTATAACCTCCGGGGCTTTTGACGTATCATCTGTTTCGGAGTGGCTTGGCAAAACCAGGGTAAGAGACGAGATGTCGGAGCTCGCCGACACTTTTATTGTCATGACCCGGCAGTTGAAACGTTATACCGAGATGCAGGCGGATAAACTTAACGCGGTGCTTTTTTCAATAAATGACGGCATAATAATGACCGATTACTCAGGGAACGTCATACTATCCAACAGGTGTGTCGCGCCGCTCCTGGGACTTGATTCTTCCGAGAACATGGCTGGGAAGAATATAAGGCATATAATACGCAGAAAAGAGGTTGAGGAGAGCCTGAAAGAGGTCCGGGAAACCGAGGATACAGTGGTAAGGGAGATAGACTTATCCGCAGAAAAATCTCCCAAGCATATAAGGATGGATACCTCAATGGTCAGGCACTCCGATTCCGGGGAGCTCCTGGGGACAGTAACCGTAATAAGGGATATAACCCTGGAAAAACAGCTTGAGCAGCTCAAGGAAGATTTCATACATTCAATAACTCACGACCTCAGAAGTCCGATGACATCTATCAGGGGGTTCCTGGAGTTTCTTCTTGACGGCAGTTCAGGGGAGCTTAATGAGCAGCAGAAAGAGTTTCTCCAGATAATAGACGAGTCTTCCAAGAGGCTCCTTGGAATGATAAACAACATACTGGATGTGGCAAAGATGGAATCCGGGACGATGCCGATGGATAAAGAGGAGTTCAGCCTTCTCAGTGAGGCTGGGGATGTCGTTAAGACCTTTGAGGCCCAGGCTCTCCGTGACAGGATAGATCTCAAAGCCGAAGAGGTTAACGGACCCGGGATTGTCTATGCCGACCGGACCCTTATGCACAGGGTCATTACAAACCTTGTGGGAAACGCCCTTAAGTTCACTCCCGAGGAGGGCTCTGTTACGGTCCGGGTAGAGGAGGCCGGGGATGAGGCGGAGGTATCGGTTATTGATACCGGCCAGGGGATGCCCCCTGAATACGTAAAGAAGATTTTCAAAAAGTTTGAGCAGGTGAAGGGTAGCAGGGGAAGAAGGAAAGGTACCGGGCTCGGACTTACGATAACTAAGTACATAGTGGAATCGCACGGGGGAAGGATCTGGGCCGAATCCGAGGAAGGGAAGGGGTCAAAATTCACTTTCCGTATACCCGTGAAACGGGAAAATGATCAGGTAGACGGCCTGGAAGAGGTGTCCGATGGGAAGGGTTAAAAACCTTCTAAGCCTCTTAACTGCATCCGCCGTAATCCTTGCGCAGGTCCCGGCGGGATCCCTGGCGGAAGAGTCCGAACGTTCATACAGGCTGCTGGAGATAGAGATACACAGGGGAGACACGCTTTCCAGGTTTGCCCGGAGGTATCTTGACGACCCTTCCCGGTGGCCGGAACTTCTGGAGTATAACGAGCTCCCTTCGGGTGACCCCAACCTGATACTTCCGGGGCATACACTCCTTGTCCCCGTTGAGCTAGTAAGGGACGAGATAGCCGATATCATATATATTCAAAACAGTGTAAGGGTAAGAAGGAAGGACGCTCCCTCCTGGACCGGAGCCGGGCTTTATGAACGACTTTTCCCCGACGACGGGATACGCACGGGTTCAGGGTCTTTCGCGCAGCTCGAGTACCTTACCGGAGGCGGGGTCAATATAAACGAGAACTCGCTGGTATTCCTGAGACCGGAACCGGACAGGGAGGAGGTTGTGAACCTTGAAGCAGGACAGCTCCGCGCTCAGGATGTCAAAGTCCTTACTGCCTCCGCGATAATAGATCCCGAGGCCGGATCCGAATACGTGGCTACCGTGGATGAGGACCAGACAACGACTCTGAGCGTTTACAGGGGTCAGGTTGACTTTATATCAAGCGGAGAACTGGTTGCCGTATCGGAAGGTTTTATGTCGCGCGCTGAGTTTGACAGCCCCCCCTCCAGGCCGGTAAAGCTTCCCGACCCCCCGGAGTTTGAAGGGCTTGAGGGGAGGCTTGACAGATACGATTCCGAAGGCAGTTTCAGCATTTCCGGGATACTGGAGAGCGTGAATTTTGAAGAGGCCGAGAGAACCGAGCGGGAGTCTCTCACCGGTGTTCATGTGCAGCTGGCCCGGGACAGGGAATTCACCCGGATGGTCTATGATAAGGTTGTGGAGAGGGACCGGCACGAGGAATGGAGGGAAAGCCTGGAGGACGGGACCTACTGGTGGCGCGCGGCCCTTGTTACGGATACGGGAGCCCGGGGGAATTTCTCGGAACCGGTTATGTATGAAGTTGATACCCGGTACCCTTTTATAAACATAGAATCCCCGCAGGAGGGAAGCCTTGTTAAGAGAAGGATCGTCTCTGTTTCAGGCCGGACGCGTCCGGGGGTGAGTGTAACTGTAAACGGGCGCTCTACCAGGGTTGACGGAGAGGGCAGGTTCGTTGCGGCTGTAAATGTCAGGTTCGGGGAGAACGTGGTGCAGGTTGAGGCAACGGACCGGCGCGGCCGGGTAACTGAGAGAGAGATAACCTTTGAAGGGTACCCTGTAGAAGAAGAAGAGAGGGAGTCAAGGGGGATGCTGGCCGCGGCCGGGGTGGCAGCTTCGGTAGCAAGCGTGGTTCTGATAATACTTCTGGCTCTGTAGTGAGACCTCCCCTTTCAATAATTGCGGCGGATACAGATAAGGATACAAGGTTTCTTATAAGAGTATACCTCAGGGGTTACAGGGTAAATGTTATTGAGGCCTCCGGATCCCCGGAATTCGCTGAAATTATAAAAAAAGAGAACCCCTCCGCCGCGGTGGTTAATTTCGTACTTGATGATACGACAGGGTACCGCCTGGCGGAAGAGTTCTCTAAGAACCTGCCTTTCATAATTATGATCCCTGAAGGGTTTGACCTCTTTGAAGACCGGCCCGGGATCTCGGAGTACCTTGTAAAACCTTTCGGTCGCCGGGAGTTCCTTGAAGCACTTGATAAGGCCCTGGGCCCGGGAACCCTTAAATACTACCTGAAAGGAGAACCTGAGGATGAGAAACCGCCGGAATCCCGCACTCCGGCCGTAGAAGCTCTGTGCGGGTATGAAAAACTTAAGGTCCTGGCGGCGGATGACGAGAAACCGGTGCTTCACCTTCTCAGGGCAATGCTGGGAGACAAGGTAAACTGCTTTGATACCGCCTCAACGGGGGAGGAACTGGTTGAGAAAGCCCTCTCCGGGGAGTATGACCTTATAATATCTGATGTCATAATGCCGCGCCTCAGCGGATGGAAAGCGGTTGCAGAGATCCGCGGAAAAGGCATCTCCACTCCGGTAATATTCAGTTCCGGCCTTATAAAGGACAAGGAGCTTTACGAAACCCTCCGCCCGGAGGGGAGATCCAGGTTCCTTCTAAAACCTTTTAAAAAAGAAGAGCTTTTTGCCGCCCTACGGGAGATACTGGAGTTCTGACCCTGTCTTCTTACCGGATTAAGGTTCCCTGATTTTCCCCGGAAAGAGAGGGGGGAAGGGGACTCCGAGGGTATCCCCGATTATCCGTATGAGTTCGTACTGTTCGGGAGAAACCCAGCCGTCTGCGGCCACGCATACGGCAAAGGATCTGATAAGGGCGCGCTTCATCTCAGGCGAGGAGTTATTCATATCTTCCAGCGCCTCGTACATTTCCGGGAGCCCGCACTCTTTTTCGGAAAGGAACCTGTACTTAGTTTCCGGATCGAGAGCCCCGGCGGATTTTCTGAAAGCCGTCTCTTTCCTGTCTTCTTCAGATCCGTGGCGCGCAAGGGTTGAGAGGACCATCTCGCACTGCGGTCTGAGGTTCTTTAAACTGTGATATTTTACCTGAAGCGGGTCCGGTTTCTCAAACGAGGGCCTGAGGTGATACTGTATCGCTTTCCTGATCCCAAACTCAAATAACGAGACTCTGGAATCAGCCTCTATAAGGTCTTCTACGTTGGCGGTTATCCTGCGGTAGGATCTCTTATCAAGTCTTTTAAGCGTCACAAGAGAGATATCAAGGAGGGGAAGGGTATGTTCAACCTTCAGTCTCAGCGTCTCTTCGCGGATCCGGAGGCTTTCAGTAAGGAGTTCATCTCCGGCATAGGTTCTTATCCTCCGCTCCTGTCTACGCCTGGGGTGAGGATCGTCTCCAAGGAGCAGGGCGTATAAAAGAGCCTCGCTTCCTTTCAGGGTGTGGGCGGCCGTAAAGAGTTCAACGGGGATATTCCTGATAATTTCGGAGGCGTAAGCGATACTTTCGGGGCGTATAGTCCCGGCTGATGCGGCTATGGCCTCTCCCGTGACCGGTATCCGTCCCGGTTCCTCTCCAGGGCGGATCTCCCCCCCGGTTTCAGGCGGCGGAGATATCCGTCTTATTCTCTCTTCTATAGGGGGATGAGTGGAGAATACCCTCAGGATTATATCATCGCTCCGGGAGTCGGCTATGAAAATATGGGCGGCTTCCTTAGCGTGGAGAGACCTGATAAAAGATCCTCCGGCCGGGGCGGCGATCTTCCTGAGAGCGCTTGCGATACCGGCCGGGTTTCTCGTGAACTGTACCGCTGCGGCATCCGCCAGATGTTCCCGCTGCCTTGAGACCGCGCACCTTATTATTTTAGCGAGGATTATCCCTATATAATTAAAGGCGACCATTATAAAACCGTAGATTATTATAACCGCCCTGATCAGACTCCCCCTTCCACCGCTTCTGTATTTAAGCGGCCTGTAGGCTGAGCGGCAGATCCTGTACCCGGCCATTGCAATAAAAAGCAGTCCGTGCAGAACGCCTATTATCCTGCTGTTGAGGCGCATATCGCTGTTTAGTATATGGCTGAACTCGTGTGCGATAACCCCCTGAAGCTCATCACGGGTGAGCGATTCCAGGCACCCTTCTGTTACTCCTATGACGGCATCATCGGGCGAGTTCCCCGCCGCAAAGGCGTTTATCCCTTTCTCCTGAGACAGTAAAAAGACTTCCGGGCGCGGAAGTCCTGATGCGATGGATATCTCTTCCACGACATTGAGGAGGGTCCGTTCAAGGGGGTCTTTTGTATCATAGGGGACGGGTCTTCCTCCGAGAAGTTCGGCCAGCACGTACCCCCCCCTGGAAAGCTGGCGGAGCTTGTAAAGGCTTGAGGCGAGTATGGTCAGAACGGTCAGTAATGATATGGCAAGTATTACCCCGGGGTTCCAGAAGGCGCTTATATCAATAACAATACTCCTGTAAAGATAAGCCGCCCCCAGAAGGTACACGGAAAAGGATATAAGTATTATAAGGATTACGTTGTACGCAGTCGTCAGAAGAACGGCTATAGAGTAATAAAATATAAGGCGTCTGCTGCTCCGGATGGCTTCGCTCTGCTGTTCAAAAAAATCCGGTATTAATGAATTTATTTTTTTAATCAAAACTCCGGCCCTGTAGTTTCAGTTCCAGTATCCCGCTCAAGCATTATACCAGTATAGTTCCCAAAAACCTATACGTCAATATGGCTGATCTGAAGTTGATTTTGAGTATAATATATTGTATATTTTCGTGGGCATTTATTATTGATTGTTATAAAATTACTGTTGCGCCCGTAGCTCAACTGGACAGAGCGGCTGACTACGGATCAGCAGGTTAGGGGTTCGACTCCTCTCGGGCGTACCATTTTTCAAAGGATAAGCCCATGCCGGCGGGTTCCCGGTAAAAACGGCCTATGCAGAATCTGGATAAATTTATGAAAGAGGCTCTTTTTATAGCGGAATCCGCCCGGGATGCCGGAGAGATTCCCGTAGGTTCGGTAGTTGTAAAAGACGGACAGATAATAGGACGCGGCGCCAACAGACAGCTGAGAGACAGCGACCCCGCCGCGCACGCGGAGATCATTGCCCTGCGTGAAGCCGGAAGAAAACTCGGGAATTGGCGTCTGGACGGGGCGCTGATGTATTCAACTGTTAACCCGTGCGCCATGTGCCGTGAAGCCATAAGGAGGGCCCGCATTGAACATGTATACTATGCCACACCCAAGGCGCGGGAATCCACGCACAGTACGGAGTATACAGCCCTGGAAGGGTATGCCGGCGAGGCTTCGGAACTGATCAGGGGGTGTTTTCAGAAAAGAAGATGATAATCAGAAAAATTCTTATGATACTCTTTCTTGTTTTAGGGCTGACATCCTTTGCGGCAGGTGTTATATGGAAAGGCGGAAACCCCGGTCTGTGGTTAATAGTCTCAAATGCGCCCCTGATGATTCTGGTAGCGTTTTTCCTGTACCTGAAGAGCGGTTTTTTTCTTACGGTACTTACCCCGTCTCTTATTTTTTTCGGTTTCGGGCCGTTCTTTGTCCACGAGTTCGCGGCAGCTCATATTTTTATGTTTTTTTCCTCCGTGCTGATGCTGGGGGCCGCATCTTATGTTATTACGGCGCAGATTCTAAGGTTCCGTATTTTAAAGTTATTTATAAGAATGCTGGCAGGTACAGTCCTGCTGGCCGGATTTCTTTTTTTCCGCGCCAGGTATACTGATACTGAGGATGCCAGGGAGATAGCGAGGGTCGAGAGACGGCTGTTTTTTGAGTAATCCAGCGGAGGGGTGGCTGAGTGGTTTAAAGCGGCGGTCTTGAAAACCGTTGTGTCCTTTGGGCACCGTGGGTTCGAATCCTACCCCCTCCGCCATACTGTTCTATGAATAAAAAAATCAAGAAAATAAGTTTAATAATAATATCAGCGGTGGTTTTATTTCTCCTTGCGGGCGCAGCGGGTCTGCATATACTCTTTTCTCCTGAAAGGATAAGAGTAGCCCTTGAAACTGCCGGTTCGAATCTGCTGCAGGGAGAGGTGTCGATACAGGATGCCTCTCTCAGGCCGGGGAGCCTTCTCCTTACAGAGGTAGAGGCCGACCTGGAAGACGGCCGGAGTATACGGGCTGACCGGGTGGTTATGGGGTTTGAGCTCCTTCCGCTCCTCAGGAGGCGTATGATATTTAACAGTATACTCATAGATAGGCCCGAAGCCGAAGTTGGAGCTGATTTTGCGGCAGGCGCAATTGGTTTTCTTCCAGAAGGACAGTCCGGTTCTCTTCCGGGTATTGAAGGTCACGGTTTCAGGATAGGTACTTACAGGATAACAGAAGGCAGCGTCACTTTGGTCCCTGAAGAGGAGGATCCGGATTATGCCCTAAGGCGGATAAACCTCACGGCGGAGGGGGAGACCCTGTTCGAACCGATGAGAGTGGACCTTGATTTTGAGCTAACAGCCCGGGGGATACCCTGCTCTGTAATTATGGGCGGCCGCCTGGACTTTTTAAGGGACAGGTTTACGGTAGATGATATGCGGATTTCGGGTGGCGGGGGGCTACTCACCCTTTCCGGAAGGATAAACAGCGTATTTGAGGAGATGGATTTTGATATAAATTACAGGCTGGAGGAGCCGCCTCTTGAGATGCTTCCGGAAGAGCTTCAGGTCTCCGGATCGCCTGTGCTGAGGGGAGAAGTCCGAAACACCCTCCCGAAGCTGTATGTAAGCTGGCTTCTTGATCTGACCGGATCCCGCTTCGCCTACCCTCCTTATATTGATAAATCCCAGGAAGAAAGCTTGAAATTCAGGGGTGGTGTAACCAGGGCTGAGGGCGGCCTCTCCCTTAACTGGTATGTTATAGAGTTTAACGGTTCCTCGTTTTCCGGGACAGGCAGGTTATCTTCCGAGGGAGAATTGGAGGCCGATGTAATAGGGGATTCCGTGGAACTTAAGAAATTTGTTTCCCCCATACCACCCTGGAAGAGATACATAGATTCCGGCACAGCCGATATAAGAGCCCGGGTTGCAGGAGATAAGAGGGCTCCTGTTTTGGAAGGAGTGGTAACCGCCGAAGACCTTGCGCTGAGCGGGTTTAAGGGTCTGGAGAATTTCATCGAGAGGCTGACCGGTTCGGCCGCAAGCCCTGTCCATATGGGCAATGTAAAGGCCGACCTGCGCCTCAGCGGAGAATCCCTGCGGATCAGCTGGCTTGAAGCCGAGGGGGGGGATATGGAGGGCACCCTTTCGGGGCGTTACGGGTTTGACGGAAAACTTGATTTCACCATACGCCCGGAGCTTTACGACAGGAGCATTACCCTGGCTGTTTACGGCAGCACTGAAAACGTAAGGATGAGATTGCAATAATCATCCTTTAAAGTATAATAACCCCTGCTGAAGGAGAGGTGCGAGAGTGGTTTAATCGGCACGCTTGGAAAGCGTGTGACTCCTCACGGGGTCCGTGGGTTCGAATCCCACCCTCTCCGCCACTCCGGTATATTCCGAATACATCCTTTATAATATTATTCTAAAACCCGCCTTGTTTTTACCTGTAACTATATATTTTCAGAGGATCAAATGAAATATTAAAGAGAGCAGCTCGTCAAATGGTATAATAATTTAGGGCATTTACCGTTTCAGGGACCAGCAATAATATGATATCATATTACTTGAAGAGCTGGTTTATTGAGGAGAGTAGATGCCATGAAAAGGATATTTACAGCCAAGGAAAGCTGCAC